>CACXFK010000091.1 GCA_902766945.1 uncultured Lachnospiraceae bacterium
GAAGCAGACAGCGACGCCGCTTCATTTGCCCTCGCGGATGACGCGGATGACGAAGCGGCCAGAAAAGCGGACTGACACCTGCGCGGACATCAAGCGGTCAGAAAAAGAGAAGGATACGTAGTATGAAAAAAACGGTTGCCGTTGCGGCATCTTCCATACTGGCAGCCCTGATGCTCTCCGGATGCAGCGGCAGTGCCGCGTCCGGAGGCGGGAAAAAGGCTGAGGAAGCGATCTACCTCGGCGTAGAAGGCTATGGGGAAGAAGACCGCAACATCGACAACAAAAACAAGTTCCGGTTCCGCTTTTTTGTGGGCGGCCGGGAGGAAGTCTACACGATCGACAACGGCGAGCGGGAGGAGGACGGCGTCTATGCCTATCCGATTCAGAATATCCTGCAGGAAGGATATCTGTATGACCTCGTCGTGAAGGACGACGTCGTCGTGAGCGTGACCCCGCTGGATCATCAAAGCGAGTGGGTGATCTCCGGGGAACTGACCGCAAAGGATGCAAAGACCGGCACAGTCGTGATCGGGGAACGGCCCGTTACTCTCACAAATGAAACGGTCGTGTTCCGGGTTGATATGCTGCCGGGCGGAGCTGAAGTCACGGCGGCAAGACCGCAGATCGGCGATAAGGTGCGGGCCGTGATCAACAGCAACGGCAAGGCCGCAGGCCTGTATATCATGCCGGTCGCGGATGCGTACGTCCCGCCTGTGAACGGGACGCCCGGAGAGAAGACGATCCTCAATTATCTGAAAACCGCGCTCGCGCCGGTCGGGACCTGCCTTTATGTGTACGGAGGCGGATGGAACTGGCAGAACACCAAGGCGGGAACGCAGGCGGTCTCGATCGGTCTGCCGGTGACATGGACGGATTTTTTCCAGATGCAGGATTCGGATTATGTGTTCCGAAAGAAAAACACTGAGGATCCGGATGACCCGCAGCACAGCTATTTCCCGTATATGCACTACAACGAATACTATTATGCCGGTGCAGACTGCTCGGGCTATCTCGGCTGGGTGCTGTACAATGTGCTGAACGAGGAGAGCGGAGGGAACGGATATGTCATGACGTCGACGGAGACCGCGCTCACGTATTCGAACAACGGCTGGGGAACGTACACGAGGGATCTGAAGAAACCCGCGGATCACGACACAAGTGCGTTTTTGCCCGGAGATATCGTCAGCATCAGCGGGCACGTCTGGATCTGTCTCGGTACCTGCCGGGACGGCAGCATCGTGATCCTGCACAGTTCGCCGACGGACAGCCGGACGGGCGGCCACGGAGGCGGTGTCCAGATGAGCGCGCTGGGGGACAGTGAAGACTGCGAGGCTTACAAGCTTGTCTGTGACTATATGTCGACGTGGTATCCCGACTGGTACGAGCGGTATCAGCCCGTTCTGAAACCGTTTGCCACCTACGCGGACATGATGAGCGATATAAACGCAGGGAAGTTTTCTTTCGACGTCTCGGGCGCCGGGATCTTATCCGATCCGGACGGGGTGAGAAGTATGACGCCGGATGAGATTCTGGCGATGGTTTACGGGACTGATGAAGCTTAAGCATAGGATGTATATGATGATGCATATGATAAGGAAACGGAGTGTCAGAAGATGAGATTTATATATCCGGCTGTGATCAGCAAAACGGAGAACGGGCGTTACCGCGCCGTTTTCCCGGATCTTGAGATGTGTGAGGCGGAAGGGGACTCGATCGTCGAGGTTCAGCGGAACGCCGTGCAGGCGGCGTATGACTGGATTGACCTGGAGCTTCATGAAGAGGACCCGCTTCTGCCGCCGTCTACGGATAAGCGGGATATAAGGACCTGCGAGGGCGAGACGGTCTGTGACATCCTCGTGATCTACCGGATGCACGAAGGATGGGATGAATAAAGACACCGGGAGGTAGGACAGATGGAAATAGAAAGAAAGTGGATGGTATCCGGATGGCCGGAAGGCGGATTTCCACTTATCGCCGAGCATCTGATGCGCCAGGGCTATCTCGTTGTCGAACCGACGGTGCGAATCCGGGAGGAGACGCTTGCCGGGAAACAGAGTGCTTATATTGTCTGCTTCAAGACGGGGCGCGGGATCGCGAGGGCCGAGACGGAGATCGAGGTGTCCGCAAGGCAGTTTGAAGAACTCGAAGAGATGATCGGAAAGCCGCTCATCCCGAAGCTCCGCCGCACCTACCGGCTTCCTGACGGCCTGCTTCTTGAGGTCAATCACGTCGACGAAGGGGCGCCGACCGAATTCTGGTACGCCGAGATCGAGTATCCGGATGTCCGGACTGCACGCGCCTGGGACCCCGCCTCCTGCGGGCTTGCCGATTATCTGTCAGACGACGTCACCGACGAACCGGGCCAGACGATGGGCGCATACTGGCTTGCGACCCGGAAGGATCCGTAAGAGCATTTTTAAAAAAGGAAAGAATGAGATGTACAGACTGACATCCAAATTGATTATTTACAGGAAGATACCGCGCGACAGCATTTTATTCCGCCTTGCGGGGATCTGTCACCGGTTTTATGAGGAAGAATACGAGAAGGAAGAACTCGTCGGAGAAATCCTCGATGAGATCAACCGCCTCCTTGATCTTGCGACGACTTACGGGTTTGACCGGAACCTGTGGCACAATTACCTTGCCTTCCTGCTTGCGATGACCGAGACGCCTTTTACGCTTGTGTCTGAAAAAGCCGGTGCGCACGAGGGATCCGTCAACCTGTTTGCGGAAAATGATTTCGCGGTTTTCCGGAAGCTCTTTGATTACGATTTTTCCGAAATCGAGAACACCCTCGGGATCAATTGCTTCTCCATCATCAGTCACTATCATGCGGTCGGAAAGACGGAGCGGATCTTCAATAAGAGCGTGAGCGTCAAGGTGCAGGCCTTAAGCGAAGCGATTGAAGGGGCGGCCGATGAAAAGGAGATGTACCGGATCGTCACGGAGTTCTACCGCGCGTACGGCGTCGGAAAACTCGGCCTCAACAAGGCTTTCCGGATCGGGGATGCGGGGAGCGGGCTTCTCGAGCCGATCACCGCTACGAGCGACGTCGTCCTTGACGACCTGATCGGGTACGAGCTTCAGAAGAAGAAGCTGATCCGGAATACCGAGGCCTTTGTAAGCGGAAGAGCCGCGAACAACGTACTCCTTTTCGGGGACGCCGGCACGGGCAAGTCCACTTCGGTCAAAGCCATTTTAAATGAATATTACGACCGCGGCCTCCGCATGATTGAGATCTATAAGCACGAATTCCGGTGCCTGTCCTCGGTGATTTCCCAGATCAAAAACCGGAATTACCGGTTTATCCTGTTCATGGACGATCTCTCTTTTGAGGAATTTGAGACCGAGTACAAGTATCTGAAGGCCGTGATCGAAGGAGGCATCGAGACGAAGCCGGAAAATGTCCTGATCTATGCGACGTCCAACCGCCGGCACCTGATCCGTGAGACTTGGCGCGACAAGACGGACGGGGACGACGAACTTCACCGCACGGATACCATGTCCGAGAAGCTGTCGCTTGCGGCGCGCTTCGGCGTGACAATCGGATTTTATAAACCGTCGCCGCAGGAGTTCAAGGAGATTGTGAAGGGGCTGGCCGCGCGGCATCCCGAGATCCGGCTCTCCGAGACCGAGCTGCTTCAGGAGGCCAATAAATGGGAACTCGCGCACGGAGGCATCTCCGGGCGCACCGCCCAGCAGTTTATCAACTATCTGGCGGGACTGTAAAATGAAACTTATATCCTTTAGGAGGTGAAGCAGATGCTTCCTCATGAAAAGGAGCACGAGCGGGAAGCGTTCCGGAATATGACGTTTCGCCAGAAGGTGCAGCACATCCGGATCTATTACGGTCTGTTTATCGTCATCATCCTGTTTTCGGCCGCTGTCGGCGGGTCGATGATCTGGAACATGTTTTTCAAGCCGCACGACCGGTATATGCTGCAGGTCGCCGTATTTGACGAACTCTTTGATCCCGTCCGGAAGGAAGAAATGACGGCGGAACTCAGGGATTATTTCGGACTGACGGACCCGCATGACATCGTGATGATCAGCGACGGCTTTTCCAGCAGCTCCGTGCAGGATCTGCTCAAGCTGTCCGTACTGGCCGCAGCGTCCGAGATCGACATGATCGTCGGGGACAGAGCCGTCTTTGAGAAGTTTGCCGGCGAAGGATATTTTACCGATCTGGATGAGATCCAAATCGACGAAAGCTGGGCCGGCGAAGAGGAGCTCTTTGTCAGCGC
>CACXFK010000092.1 GCA_902766945.1 uncultured Lachnospiraceae bacterium
ACGAGCTTTGGACTCATGTCAAAGACGAGTTTCTCCTACACATTCCTCTCATGACTGAAGTCACGAGAATCCTGTGTCAAAGATTGACACAGTCATATTGTCCATCAGTATAACAGAAAAGAAAAAAGAAGAATAGCCATCTGAACGTTTTCCGCGTTGACGACCGTCAGAAACCGCTATAGAATGTAAAAAAATGCGGGCGGGCTTTGCCCCGCGCGGGTCTGAGGGATGATCGCCTGTGTACATCTTAAGAGGCGGCTGCTTAACGGGCCTTATGTCCCGCAGCACCGGCCGGCGCAGACCGGAAACGGCTTAAAAGCAGGAGGTGCATATGGATATCAAAGATTTATTCAGGGACAAACTGGTTTTGTCATTTGAGGTATTTCCTCCGAAGACAGACGCCGGGATGGAGAAACTGTGCAAAGAAGACGGGGAACTTGAAAAGCTGTACGCTTTAAAGCCCGACTATATTTCCTGCACCTACGGCGCCGGAGGCACCAACGTTGGCAAAAATCTGGAGGTTCTGACCAGGATCCGGAAAGACGGCAAAACCATACCGATGACGCATTTCAACTGCATCGGCAGCACGAAAGAGAGCATCCGGGATACGCTTTCCGGCTATCTGGATCACGGCATACACCATATGCTCGCGCTCCGGGGCGATTTTCCGATCGGCTGGAGAACGACCGGCGGCGACTTGAACTACGCGACCGAGCTCGTATCTTTTGTGCGGCAGGAGTTCGGGGACCGCTTTACGATTGCGGTGGCCGGCTCTCCGGAAGGCCACATCGAATCCGCAAGCTATAAGGATGATATCCGGTTTTTGAAAATGAAGCAGGACTGCGGCGCCGACTACATTATGACGCAGCTTTGCTGGGATATGGAGCAGTTTAAGCGCTGGTTTGACGAGATCCGGAAAGAGGGCATCACGATTCCGGTCGACGTTGGCGTCATGCCGATCCTGAACGCCGCCTCGACGATCAATATGGCGCTCAGCCGGAACGCCTGCGTGATGCCGAGGAAACTCTGCGAGATCATATCGAGAAACTGGATCTTCCCGAATGTGTTCGCCCCGGGCGAGTCGGAAGAAGACGTCGCGAGGAAAAAGGCTGAGTTCATGGAGGAAGGAATCCGGTACACGATCGATCAGATCGCCGAGTACCGCTCGATAGGCGTAAACGGCATCCATCTGTACACGCTGAACCGCTCCGGCCCTGTTGCGCGCATCCTTGACGCATCCGGACTTCTGAACTTATGAAAGCCTGTACATCACGATTCCGGAAGAGAAATCGTGCGCAAACGGCGCGGCAGCGAAGCTGCTTTTCAATGCGGCAAAAGATGGATTGCGAACCGTCAGGCCGTCTGATATGATGTCAGTAACGCTAAGGTCAGAGTAAAGGAGGTTGCCTTGCCAGATCAAAACAGGAAGAAACCGATCGAGATGTACCCGGAAGATTCAACGGTAAAGTTCCTGATCAGCATGTTCGCGGGATGTGATCCCGTTGCCCGTGCCAGGGAACTCGGTATTACACTTGAAAATGACACGTTTCAGATGACTCTTTTCGGAAGCCCCTATCGCATCACATGGCCGGATGGCATCATCACATCGGAAGACCCGGACGGCATCGCGATGTACCGCGGCGGGGCCAGGACGCTGCTTCTTCGGTGGCTGATCGGCGGCAAACTGCTTCCTTCGACAGGCAAGTTCCGTACGTTTGGCGAACTGCCGTGGGGATCGGGGTACGCACAGGTTTTTGAAAACCGCTGCATCAAGCGGGCGGCAAACAAGTTCGGCACCAATCTCACGCTGTTCAGAAAAGCGTCCGTATCACTTTCGGGGCGCGCGCTGACGCATTCCGATGCCAGCTTTGAGTACACGATGACAGGCGGGTATGATCTCCGGATCTTCGTGTGGGAAGGCGACGATGCGTTTCCTCCGAATGCGCAGATTCTCTTCTCCGACAATTTTGCCGCCGGGTTTACGGCGGAGGACTGCATCGTGTCTGTAGAGACGTTACTGTCGGCTTTGTCCGACCGTATGCTGAAGATCACGGAGGATCCGGACAGCTATGCTGATGTGGATCCGGACAACGGATTTTCCATTATCTGAGAAGGCGGGGATGATGACCCCGCTTTTCCGCGCTCTGCGGCAGTTCTAAAGAGAGACGGATGCAGGACGGCAGAAACAATTCATGATACAGGGAGGACAACATGTCAGGCAGCTTTAAAACAGATATCGAAATTGCGCAGGAAACACCGATGCTTCCGATCACGGAGGTCGCAAAGGCAGCCGGGATCGGTGACGAGTACCTGGAACAGTACGGCCGGTACAAAGCCAAGGTGGATTGCGCGATCCTGAAGGATATGAAGAAAAAGGACGGCAAGCTGATCCTCGTGACCGCGATCAATCCGACTCCGGCCGGAGAAGGCAAAACCACGACGACGGTTGGACTGGCCGACGGCATGCAGCGGCTCGGCAAAAAGGTGATCGTCGCGCTTCGCGAGCCGTCCCTCGGACCTGTCTTCGGGATCAAAGGCGGCGCGGCCGGAGGCGGCTATGCGCAGGTTGTCCCGATGGAAGATATCAATCTCCATTTTACAGGCGACTTTCATGCGATCGGCGCAGCCAACAATCTGCTCGCCGCGATGATCGACAACCATATCTATCAGGGAAATGAATTAAACATCGACCCGAGAAAGATCACCTGGCGGCGCTGCGTGGACATGAACGACCGCCAGCTGAGAAATGTCATCGACGGTCTCGGAGGACGGATCTGCGGCGTCCCCCGCGAAGACGGCTACGACATCACCGTTGCGTCCGAGATCATGGCCGTCCTCTGCCTGGCAAGCGACATCACGGATCTGAAAGCCCGCCTGGCCAGGATCGTGATCGGCTACACCTACGGCAAGCCGTCGGAGCAGAAGCCGGTGACGGCCGGCGACCTGCACGCGGAAGGCGCGATGGCCGCCCTGTTAAAAGACGCGTTAAAGCCGAACCTCGTTCAGACACTGGAGCATACGCCGGCCTTTGTCCACGGCGGTCCTTTTGCGAACATCGCGCACGGATGCAACTCCGTCACCGCGACGCGCGCGGCACTGAAGCTGGCGGACTACACCGTGACGGAAGCCGGATTCGGAGCGGACCTCGGAGCGGAGAAGTTCCTGGACATCAAATGCCGGATGGCCGGCCTGAAACCGGACTGCGTGGTGCTTGTGGCGACGGCCCGCGCTTTGAAGTATAACGGCGGCGTGCCGAAGAACGAGACCGGAGAAGAGAATCTCGAGGCTCTTGAGAGAGGCCTCCCGAACCTTCTGAAGCACGTCTCCAATATCACGCAGGTATTCCGCCTGCCGTGTGTGGTCGCCATCAACCGCTTCCCGCAGGATACGGACGCGGAGCTTGAACTGATCCGTTCGAAATGCGCTTCGCTCGGCGTTCACGTTGCGCTGAGCGAAGTGTGGGCGAAAGGCGGAGAAGGCGGAATCGAACTCGCGGAAGAGGTCATCCGGCTTGCGGAGGAACCAAATGAGTTTGCTTACGCCTATGAGCTCGATCAGCCGATCAAGGACAAGATCCGTGACATCGTGACGAAGATCTACGGAGGCAGCGGCGTCTCCTACACGGCGGAGGCTGAAAAGCAGATCAGCCAGCTTACCGCGCTCGGCTTTGACAAGATGCCGGTCTGCATGGCCAAGACGCAGTACTCACTCACAGACGACCCGGCGAAGCTTGGCGCGCCTCGTGATTTCACCGTCACAGTAAGAAATGTCAAAGTGTCCGCAGGCGCGGGATTCCTCGTGGCGCTGACCGGTGACATCATGACGATGCCAGGCCTGCCGAAGCGTCCGGCGGCGGAGCGCATCGATGTCGACGCGGATGGAAAGATCAGCGGATTGTTCTGAAACGCGGTACAATCTTTCGGGACGGGAGAGTTTGATATGGATTTTACGAAAAATACATGCAGGGACTTTGTGGAGGTGCTCGCTTCGTCCGAGCCGGTTCCGGGCGGCGGAGGCGCCGCCGCGCTCGTCGGCGCCATCGGCACGGCGCTCGGCGATATGGTGGGAAGCCTGACCGTCGGCAAAAAAAGATATGCGGACGTGGAAGACGAGATCCTCTCGCTGAAAGCGAAATGCGCCGAACTGGAGCGGACGCTGCTCGACCAGGTGGAGGCGGACGCTGAAGGATTCCGCCCGCTTGCGAAAGCGTACGGGATTCCGAAGGATGATCCGGACCGGGAGAGGATCCTCGAAGAGGCGACGGTCAAGGCCTGCGAGGTGCCGATGAGGATCATGGAACTTTGCTGCGAGGCGCTTGAGACAGTCGGGATCTTTGCCGAAAAGGGGTCCCGCCTCGCCCTGTCGGACGCGGGCTGCGGGGCCGTCTGCCTGAAAGCGGCTCTTGAGGCCGCCTCCCTTAACGTCTTCATTAACACGAAATCATTGAAGGACCGCGCCGAGGCCGCACGGATCAACGGAAAATGCGAGGAGATGCTCGTGAAGTACACCGCGATGGCGGACGGGATCTACAGCGAAGTGCGCGGAAAGTTTCTGTCGTGAGCCGTGTATGAAGCGAACGTACCATCATCTGCCTGATCATGCATCGTATTTTAAAAAGAAACGGAGATAAGAAGACCAGATGGCAAAGCTGCTGCTCGGCAAAGACGTTGCCGAAGCCCTGAACGCGCGGATTGCGAGCCGCGCCGAAGCACTCGTCAAAAAGGGCATCACCCCGACGCTCGCGATCATCCGGTGCGGCGAGGATCCCTCCCAGCTTTCCTATGAGCGGGGCGCCTTAAAGAGAGCGGAGACGACGGGCGTCACTGTGAGGACGGAGGTGCTTCCCGGTGAGACGGGCAAAGAAGAACTGCTCGCGAAGATCAAAGAACTTGGGACGGATCCGATGGTGCACGGCATCCTGCTGCTTCGACCGCTTCCCTCTCACCTGCGGCCCTTTGAACACGAGATCTGCAATGCGGTTCCGCCGGAAAAGGACGTCGACTGCATGACGGATCTCAGCAACGCCGGCGTTTATACCGGGAGCCCGATCGGGTTCCCTCCCTGCACGCCGCAGGCCGTCATGGAGTTTTTTGACTATTACCATATCGACTTAAAAGGGAAAGATGTCGTCGTGATCGGACGGTCGCTTGTCGTCGGCCGGCCCGTGGCGATGATGGCGATGGCCCGCCACGCGACGGTGACGATCTGCCACACAAGGACCGCCGATGTGCCCTTTCACACACGTCAGGCGGATATCATCATCACCTCCGCGGGCGTCCTGAATTCGCTGACAGCCGGCTATGTGCGGGAAGGCCAGATCGTGATCGACGTCGCGATCAACTGGGATCCGGCGAAAAAGGAAGGCAAGGGAGGCATCGCGGGCGACGCTGCGTTTGACGAAGTGGCGGAAAAGGCAGAGGCGGTCACGCCCGTCCCGGGCGGCGTCGGAGCGGTGACCACATCGGTCCTGATGGAGCACGTGGTGAGTGCCGCGGAGCGTCAAAACGGAGAATTGATCGATTAGGTGTTGACGAAATCCGCAGGCTGTGTTACGGTAGCTTTTGGAAATCATATAAATCCAGTAGGAAATAATCCGGGAGGCATCCATGGCTACAACCATTTATCTTGATAATGCGGCGACGACCCGCACGGCACCGGAAGTGCTTGAGGCGATGCTTCCGTACTTTACGGAAGACTACGGCAATCCATCCGCGATCTATGAGATCGCAGGCAGGAGCGCGTCCGCCGTTGACAAAGCCCGCGCGAAGGTCGCGGCTGTGATCGGGGCCAATCCCGAGGAGATCTATTTTACGGCCGGCGGATCCGAGTCCGACAACTGGGCGCTTGTCGCGGCATTTGAAGCCTATGCCGGAAAGGGCAATCACATCATCACGTCCAGGATCGAGCATCACGCGATCCTCCATACCTGCGAGTATCTGGAGAAGGTCCGCGGAGCCCGC
>CACXFK010000093.1 GCA_902766945.1 uncultured Lachnospiraceae bacterium
CCCCTGCGCCTCGATCGTCCGCCCGGACGGCGGCACCGGCCTCCTCGACCTCGACAAGGTCGACTACAATGACCCCCGCGTGATGGACATGATCGGCCGCGGCCGCTGCGAAGGCGTGTTCCAGCTTGAAAGCGCGGGCATGAAATCCTTCATGAAGGAACTGAAGCCCCACACGCTGGAAGACATCATCGCCGGTATCGCGCTGTACCGGCCGGGCCCGATGGATTTCATCCCGAAATACATCCGCGGCAAGGATCACCCGGAGAGTGTGACCTACGACACGCCGCTCATGGAGCCGATCCTCGGCAATACCTACGGCTGCATCGTCTACCAGGAACAGGTCATGCAGATCGTCCGCGATCTCGGCGGCTACAGCATGGGCCGCTCCGACCTCGTCCGACGGGCGATGTCCAAGAAGAAAGCCTCCGTCATGGAGAAGGAACGGCAGAACTTCATCTACGGAAATGCCGAAGAAGGCGTCCCGGGCTGCATCGCCAACGGCGTTCCGGAGCAGGTCGCGTCCCACATCTACGACGAGATGACCGACTTCGCGAAGTACGCCTTCAACAAGAGCCACGCGGCGGCGTATGCGGTGGTGTCGTTTCAGACGGCATTTTTAAAATGCTACTACCCGGTCGAGTACATGGCGGCGCTTCTGACCTCCGTCATCGACAACTCGTCCAAATGCGCCGAGTACCTGCTGTACTGCCGCTCGGTCGGGATCGGGATCCTGCCGCCGTCGGTCAATGCCGGCGAGGGACGGTTCACGACTGAAAATGGCTCCATCCGCTGCGGCATGTACGCCATCAAGGCCGTCGGGCGCGGCGTCATCGACGCGCTCGTCGAGGAGCGGAAGGCCCACGGGGCGTACGAGACGCTGAAGGATTTTATTTCCCGCACATACGGGAAGGATCTCAACAAGCGCGTGATCGAAAATCTGATCCGCGCCGGCGCCTGCGACTGTTTCGAGGGCACGAGGAAGCAGCTGATGCAGGTCTATCCGCAGCTTCTCGATCAGGCCGCGCATGAGAGCAAGGACTCGATCACCGGCCAGATGTCGCTCTTTGATTTCATGAAGCCGGAAGAGAAGCGGGAGTATGAGATCTCGCTCCCGGACGTCGGCGAATTCACGAAGGAGACGAAGCTGGCCTTTGAGAAGGAGGTTCTCGGCATTTACCTGAGCGGTCATCCGCTCGAGGACTACGAACCGCTCTGGAGAAGCCGGATCACGGCTGTTTCGACGGATTTCGCGCTCGACGAGGAGACCGGGACCACGCGCGTCCAAAATGATGCCCGCGAAGTGGTCGGTGGCCTGGTCGCCGGAAAGACGGTCAAATTCACGAAGAACAACAAGAGCATGGCCTTTATCACGATCGAGGATCTCGTCGGATCCCTCGAGGTTCTGGTTTTCCCGACCGTGTACGAGAAGTACCGCAGCCTCATCGAGGAGGATGAAAAACTCTTCATCGAGGGACGCGTATCGGTCGAGGACGACAAGCCCAGCAAGCTGATCGCGGACAGGATCTCCCGGTTCTCGGATATTCCGAGGGAGCTGTGGGTGGCATTTCCGGACAAGGACGCGTGGCTCCGCAGCCAAGGCGAGCTTCTGGACCTTGCGTCGGAGACCGAGGGCATCGACGAACTCTACGTTTTCCTGCGCGATACGAAGCAGTACCGCCGGATCGGGACGGACCGGGGACTCCTCATCACACCCGAAACAACGGCGGCTTTCAAGGCGCATTTCGGTGAGGAAAATGTCACTGTCCGGTTCAGGAAAACGCCGGCCGGACGCAGGGGATGATGGTTTACAAAGCGACCGGATTGCCTTATACTTGTTAACGAAATCGCATTTTAAAGAAAGATTGACACCGGTTTCCTATGAATCCGCGTGCATGGAGGACACACACATGGCAGGTGCAAAGAAAGAAATCAAAACGATCGGTGTGCTGACGAGCGGCGGCGATGCGCCGGGCATGAATGCCGCGATCAGGGCAGTTGTCAGGCGCGGTCTCGGCAAAGGGCTCAGGGTATTCGGCATTTACAGAGGATACGACGGCCTGATGGAAGACGACGTCCGCGAGATGAGCGCCCAGGATGTGTCCGATACGATCCAGAAAGGCGGCACGATCCTGTATACGGCCAGATGCGCTGAGATGCGCACGGCTGAAGGCCAGGCGCACGCTGCAGAGACCTGCCGCAAGCACGGAATCGACGGCCTCGTGGTTATCGGCGGCGACGGCTCCTACCGCGGCGCGCAGGCGCTTGCGCATCAGGGCATCAACGTGGTCGGACTGCCGGGGACGATCGATCTTGACATTTCCTGCACGGAATATACGATCGGATTCGACACGTCGGTCAACACCGCCATGGAAGCGATCGACAAGGTCCGCGATACGTCGACCTCTCATGAGAGATGCTCGATCATCGAAGTCATGGGCCGCAATGCCGGCTACCTCGCACTGTGGTGCGGCATCGCAAACGGCGCGGAAGACATCCTGCTTCCGGAGAAATATGACTACGACGAGCAGAAGATCATTGACAATATTATTGACAGCCGTCACCGCGGCAAGAAACACCACATTATCGTCAACGCAGAAGGCGTCGGCCACTCGGCGTCGATGGCGAGACGTATCGAGGCGGCAACCGGTATTGAGACCCGCGCCACGATCCTCGGCCACATGCAGCGCGGCGGAAGCCCGACAGCCAAGGACCGCGTCTACGCGTCAATCATGGGCTGCATGGCGGTTGACCTCCTGATCGAGGGCAAGAGCGAGCGCGTGGTCGGCTACAAGAACGGCCGGTTCCAGGACTTTGACATTGACGAAGCGCTTGCGATGGTGAAGGGCATCGACGAGTACCAGTACGAGATCGCGACCGCGATGTCCGGCGGCTACCGCAAAGATGGCGGCATCAAAGTCCTTAAGGACGAATCACTGTAACGGGATCACCGGAACAAAGATGCTTTCATTTAAAGATATTACATTTCTGGAGAAGAATAAAAAGGCCCGCGATACGCAGGGCCTTTTTGTCGCGGAAGGACGCAAACTGTTTCTCGAAGCGCCCCCGGACCGCATCGTGCAGGTGCTGATGACAAAGCGCTTCGCGGCTGAGCACCCGGACATCGGGGAGCGCATTCCGGCGCATGCGGATGTCGTCGCGGATATCGACGAAGCCCGCTTCTACTCGCTTTCGGACGCCAAGACGCCGCAGGGCATCCTGACAGTCATGAAGAAGATGGAGTGGCCGGCGGAGCTGCTGCTGCCG
>CACXFK010000094.1 GCA_902766945.1 uncultured Lachnospiraceae bacterium
AGGCGCTTTCTTCTTCTTTACCGCTTTTCATCAATAGCCGATCAGGCTGCCCGCGATCCAGGCTTCGTCAGAACCTTCGGGAAGAACAATCTTGTACCAGGTGTATCCGTCTTTCGTGACCTTCTCGCCGGTCGTCAAGACTTCCGTGCCGTTGTACAGCTTGGCGCAGACGGTACTGTTCAGACCCGGTGCGTGGCGGACGTTTGCATAATTTACGGAATCATTGTGAACGACTCTTCTTGCTCCGCCGACTACGTTTTCAAGAGCTTCTTCGTTGATTTTTCTGATATCTGTCATGGTATTTTTCTCCTTTTCTTTTTCTGCTTTTTTGTGTATCTCCGGTGTTCGGAGGTGTTTTTGTTTTGTTGAGATGAGTATAGCAGGGGAAATGTCACAGAAGGAGCACAGGGGAGAAATGTAAGACTTGCTCCGGGTGAGGGCGGAGAGAGGCCGAACATGTAATAGTGGTCTTCGGGGCGGGTTGCTGAAAAATCGATTCTGCGGTAAGATTTTTCAAAACATATGCCTTTCTGATAAGTTAAGGAGCATCGTTCATCGTGGATTTACATAGTTTTGACGAAAAAGACCTTCGCAGCAGACTTCTTATGAGGCGGGGAAAGCCCCTCCGGCGCCTGTATCCCGCACAGAACCACAATGCGGCGGTCCTGATCCCGCTTCTTATGAAGGAGGGAGAAGTACATATCCTGTTTGAGGTGCGCAGCCGGTCAATCGGCCAGGGCGGAGAGATCTGCTTTCCGGGCGGTAGGATTGAGCCCGGAGAGGAGCCGCTCGCGGCTGCCGTGAGGGAGACGGCAGAAGAACTTGCAGTTGACATAACAACGATTGAGGACGTCGTCCCCATGCATGTCATGAGCGGGCCGGGAGGGGCGGAAGTAGCCTCCTTTGCCGGGTGGCTGAACGGTTACGGAGGAACCTGGTCGCAGCAGGAGGCGGAGCGTGTGTTTACTCTGCCGCTAAAGTATTTTGCCATGAAGGAGCCGAGGATCGTCAGCAGCGCCTATCGTGCGGAATTACCCCCGGACTTTCCATACGAACTGATTCCCGGCGGGAGGGAGTACCCCTGGAAGACGATACCGAAACAATTCTTTTTTTATGAGACTGAAGAGGGCGTGATCTGGGGGCTGACGGCAGAACTTCTGTATCGTTTTCTGGAGATGGTTTGCGGACAGGGATCAGGAGCACCCGGAGCCGGCATATTGACTTGACACGAGCGGAAAATGATCATGAAATATGGGGCGATCGATGCGGGATGCCTGATGCCAATGTGAGTGCTTATTCTTTAATCAGATAGGCCCGGCAGGGCGCCCCGTCGCAGCCCCCTAGATTGAGCGGCGCCGCATGCAGGGTGTATGTTCCTTCTTCCACACCCGTAAGAACGATGCCCTCCAGAAGCACGCACCCGGCACCAAGAAGAATCAGGTGCACCGCCATCGGCTCGTCTTCGGGACCGACAGTCTGGCTCTCATTTCCGACAAGGCAGACTCCGTTTGCAGCGAAAACCCGGGCAGCTGCTTCCGTCACCGTCGCTTTTCCCGCGATCAGGATCCGCCCGGCGGCTCCGGCATGTTCAGCCTTCTCATAAATGGCAGCTGCATCCTCTCCGGACACGTCCCCCTCATGACGCGCCACATAGCAGGGACCGACGAAGGGTTCGATTCCCACCTCATCGATGGGTTTTCCGTCCCGGACAAAATGAAACGGCGCGTCTACATGCGTCCCGTTGTGGGCGCACATGGAAAATGCGGTCAGGTTGCATTGCGCGCCTTTCTCAATACTCAGAACTCTTTTACACTCCGGCTTTGGATCGCCCGGAAAAACATTACAGGAAAAAAGTTCCTGTGTAATATCAATAATCATAGTCGTTCCCTGTTTCTTTCTGTAGTTCCCACAACATGAGTGCTTATAATGGACAAACGTTCGAACCGCAACCGGGAGACATCAGGCACCATAAGTTTCCCGGAAGCGGATCGGGGAGCCGTCCAGAAGAAGCCGGGTCACATCAACCCGGTAGGTGTGATGTGAACTGGCTGCAGGTGCCGTCATTTGCGGAAATCATGGAAACGATGCTGAAGCAGAAAGGCATGTCCAAAGCGTCACTGGCTAAGCGCGCCGCAACCAGTGAAGTCTATCTGCACCAGCTTTTTTCCGGACGGAGAAAAGCGTCCGGAAACCGGATGATCTGTCTTTGTATCGGTCTTGGCGCATCTCTGCCTGAGACACAGAAGATCCTGCGCCTCAGCGGGGTGTCGCAGCTCTATCCGAAAGTAAAGCAGGATGCCGTTATTATGTACGGCATCCTGCATCAAATGAATCAAGAGCTGTTCAGCGGTCAGTACGCCTTCTTCGTATACTTGTAAACCGTGTACGAAAGCAGCTTTTTCCCGCTATATTCCTGCACTTTGGTCAGATAGCCTTTTTTATATGTATTCTTCGTAGTTGTGGTTTCGGTCCTGCCGTTGCTGCCGGTATAGGTATATTTGATTATATTCCCGTGCTTGTCATATTTCGTTACTTCCTTCGAGCCGTCACTGGATCTCTTAACGATTTTCCGGACAACGCCTTTTTTTCTCGTGAGTGTCTGCGTATACGAGAAGAAGGCATCCCCGTCTTCGTTATAAGAGGTAAAGCTGAGCACATATCCGTCTTTGGTCTGTTTCGATTTATCGATCAGCTTTCCGTCTTTGTTACGGGTCTCATAATAGACGGCATTGTTTTTTATGGTACCGGTTCTTTTCGAAGAATCACCCGACTTCATCTCGAACTTGCTTGACAGCAGGATCCCCTTTCGATTATACGTGTGGGTATATGTGCCCTCATCGTCCCTTAAGACCGCCTTTTTTATGACGCCGGTGTTTCCCCAATAAGTATATCGCCTGCTGTCCGTAACAGTACGGACCAGTCTGCCGTTCCTGTACATTTTAGATGTAAGACTCTTCAGGACGCCCTTATTGTTATATCTAAACTTACGCTGCATTGTTTTCTTGCCGTCTGCGGAATAGACTGTGTAACTTGAGATCTTTTTCGTCTTCGCCACAGCGCCTGCCTGAATCGGGAAAATCATAAGGATCATGACCGCCGCAAGAACCGGAAGCAACGTGCGTTTCAAAGCATTTCTTTTTTTCATGTGCTGTTCCCTCCCTCTGCTGTTTCACATATGAAAATTGTTTTTTTAATTATAGCAAATACAGTAAAAAAAACCATATGCAGGAAGCATAGAAAGAAGATACGGCATGAGAAAACGCATAGATCCCGGTTTTCCGGCAAGGCTTGACATCGGGTTGGAATTATATAGAATTAGGAAAACGAATTATGAAATAGGACAACAAATGCGGAGGAAGAAGATGAGTCGGATGCAGCGAAGAGTCATGATGAGCGTTCTGGGCGTGGTGATCTGCGGGCTGAGTGTCGGGCTGTTTAAGAGGGCGGCCCTTGGCGTCGACCCGTTTCAGTCTCTGATGAGCGGGCTCGATGCGGTGATACCGATCGGCTTCGGGACACTTTATGTGCTTGTCAATGCATTGCTGCTCCTCTTCTCCATTATCTTTGACCGGCATAAGATCGGCATCGCGACGGTGATCAATCTGTTCCTGGTCGGGTATGTCGCAGAGTTCTCCCTGAATCAGCTGCTTGCGTGGTTTCCGGAGCTCTCCCTTGCCGGGCGTTTTATCATGCTCCTCATCGGAATCGTGATTATGTGTTTTGCGTCCGCATTTTATTTTACGGCGGATCTCGGCGTGTCGGTATATGACGCCATCTCACTCGTCCTGTCCGAGCGGCAGGACAAGGTTCCCTTCCGTTTTTGCCGGATCATCAGCGACCTGATCTGCGTGCTCTCCGGGACGGCCCTGTGCCTGTTCTCCGGCATGAGCTGGCAGGAGGTATTCGGGGTCGTCGGGATCGGGACGATCATCACGGCCTTTTTCATGGGACCGCTGATCGATTTCTTTAACGTCCATGCCGCCAGGCCGTTTCTTGAGAGAGCATGATATAATGTGGGCAAAACAGAATCAGTCCCGAAGGCCCGGCAGCAGCTTATGGCATAAAGGGATAAAGGAGAGCGCATGATGGAACGATCGTTCACCGGATTTCACAGGGGAATCAATCTCGGAGGATGGCTGTCACAGTTCGACCGGTATGACGAGAAGCATTTTGACAGCTTTATTGAGGAGCAGGATATTTCGGACATAGCCCGGATGGGGTATGACCACGTCCGTGTCCCCGTTGATTATTGTCTGCTGGAGGATGAGGAGGGGAAGCCTCTGGAAACAGGCTTCCGTTATCTGGAACAGTGCAGGAAATGGTGCAGGACCCATGGCCTCAATATGCTGATCGATCTCCATGAGTGCTATGGCTATTCTTTCGACCCGCTAAAGAAGGATATGGACAGGAGCCGCTTCTTTTATGACAAAGCCCTGCAGGCGCGTTTCCTTGCGCTCTGGAGGCGGATCGCGGAGCGGTTTGCGGATGATCCGGAGCATGTGGCTTTTGAACCGCTCAATGAAGTGGTGCCCGCCGAAGTGGCGGATGCGTGGAATCAGGTGGCCGCGGAGTATATCAGGATGATGCGCGGGATCGTCCCGGACAGCTGGCTTGTCATCGGAGGCGTATGCTATAACAATGTGCTCAGCGTGCCGCTGCTCCATTTTCCTCTGGATGATCATATCGTGTACAATTTCCACTGCTATGAACCGCTGATTTTTACGCATCAGGGAGCGTACTGGGTGGAACATATGCCGTCTGATTTCCGCATCGGCTATCCGAAAAGCCTCGCGGAATACAGGGAAGCCGGCTCATTTCTTACAAAGGAACTGGCGGGCGCCGTTTACCACAAGGACATCCATGAGATCGGCAGGGATTTTTTTGAGGATATCTTCCGGCCGGCGATTGAGAAGGCCGCAAAGGACTGCGTTCCGCTTTATTGCGGCGAGTACGGCGTGATCGATCTGGCGGCCGAAGAGGACAAGGAGAGGTGGCTGCAGGACATCCGGGCAGCATTTGACGCCCACGGGATCGGAAGCGCTCTCTGGAATTATAAGGAGAAGGATTTCGGGATCTGCAGGAGGTAACGGCACTGCCGCGCAGAATGTGACCATATGGTGAAACATGCATGCGGATTTCCGATTTGCCCGGTAAATGGTGTATAATAGATGCACCCGTTAAACAGTCAGATAAAGGAGGGTCAAAATGGATTTCATTCAGGATCTTTGGTCTCAGTTTCTTGCGATGAGCTGCCCGCTGTGGATTCCGATTGCCGTCGGACTCGCCGTGTTGTTTCTGATCGTGATTCCGCTGGCCGTCAAACGCGGGAAATGGAAATATAAATTCATGCGGGAAGAGGATGAGAACAGGGAACTCCGCTCAAAGAGCGAGAGAGATCTTTCCGCTGAAAAAGAAAAATCCCGCAAAGAGATCGAGAAGGTGCAGAAAGACTCAGAGAAGAAACTGAGGGAAGCAAAGCGGGCCGCCAAGGAAGAGGCTGACCGCATTTCTGCAGAAGCGGACAACGAAATCGCTTCCATCATACGAAATTCGGAGCTTGATCTGATGGCTGCAAAAGAGCGGATGGACCGGACGCTTCATGAAGAGCGGGAGGTCATGGCCCAGACCGAGGAAGAACTGAGGCAGATGGATGAGAAAGAACTGCTGATTCTGGCGATGAAGACGCTCGGCGGTTACGGGACGAGGCTGGACCGGCTGGAGTCCGAGATCATGGGGCCGGGCCGGAAACTGAGATATCAGCCCGGTGCGGTATCTTCACCGCAGGCAGTGCGGTCCGCTGCCGGAAATGGCAGCACGCCGCTCCTTGATTATCTGCGGGATGAGCTGAATGCCATCTCGGAGACATGAACGTCCGGATCAGAACCATTTTTGAGGAGACCGGTTTCGTTTTTAAACTGAGGAGATTGGTTTCATTTTTGAGCAACTATATAAAGTGTTTGATTTAAAGCGGCAGGCGCTCACAGGCAGCGCGGCCGCTTTTTCCTGCCCTTTACGGAACTGCCGATAAGTCCTATAATTCGAAGTAAGTGTATTCATATCTGTACAATCGGGCCGATCGGATCGTCATCCGGGGCGTTCATCCGGATCGATCATCCGGGGCGTTCATCCGGATCGCTCGTCCGGGGCGTTCATGCAGGGAGGGAATTATGACAAGGAACTTAAGAAGTCGGGCTCTTCTGTATACCCTGATCGGGATGGGACTCAACCTTGCCGGTTCTTTTCTTGCCGCTTCGCTGAACATGAAACTGTACCTGGATTCGGTCGGGACGATTTTCACGGCTGTGCTGTGCGGGTATTTTCCGGGCATTTTTGTCGGGCTCATGACGAATCTGATCAAATGCCTCTGGGACAGCACCTCGGTTTATTTCGCGATCGTGAATGTGCTGATCGCCGTGATCGCCGCCTTTTTCGGGAGGCGGGGCTGTTTCAGAAAGGCATCCGGAGTCATCAGTTTTGTGCTTGTCCTGACTGCGGCCGGAGGCGTGCTGGGTTATCTGATCACATGGTTTATCTACGACCGGACGGATGGGATCTTTCTCATCGAATCCGTAAAAGGGACGTTTGCGCCGGGGCTTGCGGACGCGGTGCTGTGGGACCTTGCGGATAAAACGCTTTCCGTACTCATCGTGTTCTGCCTGCTGGCTTTTCTGAAAATGCTTACCGGCAGGCCGGTCTCCGGTCTGTATCCGCTGCATGAGAGACGGCGGCATGTCCTCCATTCGCTGAGAACAAAGACACTCTCGCTCCTCTTTGCGGCCCTCCTGTTGTCTTCCGCCGTACAGATGGTCATCAGCGTGACGCTTTTTACCAGTTCCTTTGTCGAAGACAGGAAAAATCTTGCCGTCGTCGTCGGCGGCCTGATCCGCGATGTGATCCCTGCGGATGAGATCGGGACTTTTGCGGCCGAAGGACGCTCCGCGGCAGGGTATGAGGACGTGGAGAACAGGCTTTATCAGATTCGCAGCCGCTATCCGGATATCAAGTATGTCTATGTCTACCAGATCCGCGAAGACGGCTGCCATGCCGTTTTCGACCTGGAAACGGACGATACGGAGGCGGCGGAGCCGGGAGAGGTGATTCCCTTCGACGCGTCCTTTGCCCCGTATATCGAAGACCTGCTTGCCGGAGAAGAGATGGAGCCGGTGATCACAAATGACACGTACGGGTATCTTCTGACGGCGTATACGCCGGTCCGGGACAGCTCCGGGCAGTGTGTCTGCTATGTGGGCGTGGATATTCTGATGAACCGGTTCCGAGGCATGGCATTTGTCTACCTGATCAAGACTTTCGTTGTCTTTCTGGGCTTCTCCGTGTTCATCCTCGCGCTGGCTTCCCTTATCCTTGAAAGACACATCATACGCCCGGTGCTCTCGATTGCGTCCGCCGCGAAGAATTTTGTCATGACGGACAGCGAAGAGCGGCACAGGGGGCAGGAAGAACTGCTGAATCTTGAAATCCATACGAACGACGAGATTGAAGAGCTGTACACGTCCGTTACGAAGATGACGTCGGAAAGCGTGCAGTATATTTCCCAAATCCAGAACCAGCAAGAGATGCTCCGCCAGATGCAGAACGGCCTGATCACGGTTCTGGCGGAGGTGGTCGAAAGCCGGGACACGTGCACCGGCATGCATGTCAAGAAAACGGCGGATTATGTGCGGCTGATTGTTGAAGCGATGAGGGAGGACGACCGCTTTAAGGATCAGGTGACGGATGAATTTGTCGAGAATATCGAGACGTCCGCGCCGCTGCATGACGTGGGAAAGATCAAGATCCCGGACGCGATCCTCAACAAGCCCGGAAGGCTGACCGATGAGGAATTTGCCATCATGAAAGAGCATACAACCGAAGGAAATGCGATCATCGATAAAGCGATCCATCTCGTTCCCGATCCGATGTTCCTCGGTGAAACGCAGAATATGACGGCTTATCATCATGAGAAATGGGACGGCTCCGGGTATCCCTGCGGACTGAAAGGTGAGGAGATCCCGCTGTCCGCGAGAATCATGGCGGTGGCGGACGTGTTCGACGCGCTGGTGTCGGAGCGGAGCTACAAGGCGCCGATGCCGTACGATGAAGCCTTTGACATTATCCGGAAGGGATCGGGAACGCATTTTGATCCCGCGGTCGTGGAGCTGTTCCTTGCGCACCGTGACGAGGCGGTCGAGATCGCCAGGCAGAAGGGAGGCGCGCAGGTGAAAGCCTGTTCGGCAGAGGACGAATGTGATACAATATGAGCGTATTGATATCTAAAACGCAGAAAGGAATTATTCCTCATGAAACGGATCACGAATAAGCTGCTGTGGATCTTTGCCATCGGACAGTTCGGCTGGAGCCTTCTGTCCGGCATCGTAGCCAACTGGATGGTGTATTATTATACCGGCAGTCCGGACGCGCAAAACCCGAACACCGGCATCTTCGCTTCAGGCATCACACAGAACCCGGTCCTGTTTAAGCTGACGCTTTTCGGCCTGGTTCTTGCGGTCGGGCGTATCTTTGACGCCGTCACGGATCCGCTGATCGCCGGCTGGTCGGATGGCAGCAATTACAAGGGCGGCCGGAGGATCCCGTTTATGCGGGCGATGGCGGTGCCGTTTTCCGTCGTCACCATCCTTCTTTTCGTACTCCCGCAGACAGGCAGCATCGTGGTCAATGATGTGATGCTCTTTGTGCTCCTCATGGTGTTCTACTTATTTATGACGATTTTCTGCACGCCGTATAATGCGCTGATCGCAGAACTCGGTGACACGCAGGAGCACAGGATCAACGTCTCCACGTACATTTCCTTTACATTTATCGTCGGACAGAGTCTGTCCTTTATGCTGCCGAACATCGCAGGCATGCTGGAAGGGGCTGTGGGCCAGAAGAACTCGATCCGGTTTGCGGTTGCGATCATGGCGTCTCTGGCCTGCGCGGCGATGCTGATCCCCTCCTTCTATATCAAGGAGCGCGACTACATAGACAGCAAGCCGAGCAGCACAAAACCGTTCTCTTCACTGCTCAAGACGTTCCGGAACGGGCAGTTCCGCCGCTTTGTGTACAGTGATGTGATCTACTTTTTTGCGCTGACGCTGTTCCAGACCGGGCTTGCGTTCTATGAGACGAAGATGATGGAGATCGAGGACAAGTGGACCTTTGTGCTCACGGCTACGATGACGGGCATCAGCGTCCTCCTGTACCCGATTGTGAACCGGCTGGCTCCGAAGCTCGGGAAGAAGAAGCTGATCATCACCGGCTTTTTCACATATTCGATTGTATTCCTGATCACATTCCTGTGCGGAAAAGGCCTGCACTGGGGCTTCATCGTCGCGGTATGCGCGGCGGTGCCGATGGCGATTCTCGGCATTCTTCCGCAGGCCTGCGTGGCGGACGTCGCAGAACTGAGCCGCCTGGAGACCGGAGAGGACCGGAGCGGCATGTTCTTTGCGGCCCGCACCTTCGCATTCAAGATGGGCCAGGCGCTCGCGATGGTCGTGTTTACCTCCATGACCGTGGCGAAGACTCCGGCCAGCTACAGAAGCACGGCGCTTGTGGCGACCGTCACATGCCTGATCGGTGCGTGCCTCTTCTTCCTGTATGACGAGAAGGGAATCCTCGGAAAGAT
>CACXFK010000095.1 GCA_902766945.1 uncultured Lachnospiraceae bacterium
AAACAGAGATGTTGAAAGGGGTATCGAGTATTATGATGATTGAATCACCGTCTGCCTGCATTAAACTGAAGCCGGAGACCCATTTTGCAAAGTGTGTGCTGATGCCGGGCGATCCGCTTCGCGCAAAGCACATCGCGGATACGTTCCTGAAGGACGTCGTGCTTGTCAATGACGTGCGCAATATGCTCGGCTATACCGGCACGTACGAAGGAAAAGAAGTCAGTGTCATGGGATCCGGCATGGGCGTCCCTTCAATCACCCTTTATGCGACGGAACTTTACAAGTTCTACGGCGTTGAGTCGATCATCCGCATCGGAAGCGCCGGCGCGCTTCGTGACGACGTTCATGTCCGCGACGTCGTGATCGCGATGGGCGCGTCTTCCAATTCCGGTTTCCAGGAAGCGATCGACATTCCCGGTTTTGTCGCTCCGATCGCGGATTACGGTCTTTTAAAGGCTGCGGCGGAAGCGGCGGAGGAGATGGGCGTCCGCGCCGACATCGGAAATGTGTACACCTCCGACTTCTTCTATTATCCGAACGAAGCGGCGAAGATCAACGAAAAAGCGAGAGCGACAAATCATCTGGGCGTGGAAATGGAGACGGCAGGATTGTATCTGCTGGCTGCGACGCTCGGGAAAAAGGCCCTTTCCATTCTCACGATTTCCGATCATATCTTTACGGGCGAAGCGCTTTCGGCGGAAGAGCGCCAGGACAGCTTCCACGAGATGATGGAGATCGCGCTGAAGACAGCGGTCAGGGCTTCATACTGATCCTTTTTAAAAGAAAATATCAAACGGATCTAAAGTTTTTCTTAAAGCTCCCGGCGCATACTTGTTTTGCGCCGGGAAATGCATTATAGTTGGAAAAAATGCGTTGGAGATGGAATCCATGAAGGGTTTTTTTGATCGTATAAACGCCTGGCTGAGCCGCTCGATGGCGGGCCGGTACGGCACAGACGACCTGTCGAAATGTCTGCTGACCGTTTCTTTGATCAGCCTGGTTTTGTTCCTTTTTTTCCGCGGCCCGTTTTTCGTCATCGCGGTGGCTTTGCTCATCTGGTCCTATTACCGCATGCTCTCGAAGGATTTTGGCAGGCGGCGCGAAGAAAACGCCCGCTATCTCGACCTCAGCTCCGGGATCCGGAAGAAACTGCGCGTCCAGAAGAAGCGTTTTGACGGCAGGAAAGATTTTCGCTTTTTCAAATGTCCGGGGTGCGGGCAGGAAGTCAGAGTCCCGAAAGGGAAGGGCCACATCCGCATCACATGTCCGAAGTGCGGCATACAGTTTGACCGGACTGTCTGAATAGGAGATCGAATTTGTTCGGCTACGTCACAATCAATCAGGATGAACTGAAGATCAGAGATTATAAGAGATACCGCAGTTTTTACTGCGGTCTTTGTCGTTCCCTTCAGAAGCGCTACGGCATCAAAGGCCAGGTGATCCTGCCGAACGACATGGTGTTCGTAGACATACTCTTAAACGGGCTGTATGAGGAACCGCTGGTCGAAGAAGACCGTTTCTGCGTGGTGCATCCGGCCAAAAAGCAGCATATGGCGTACAACGGGATCACCGATTACTGCGCGGACATGGGTATGCTGCTCGCATACTACAAGCTGCTCGACGACGAGTACGATGAGAAAAAGCCGCTCAGCGCGTCCAAAGCCCGCATCGTGAGGCACCTGGCGGAGCGGATCAGCGATGCCTGGCCGAGGCAGGCGGAGGCCGTGACGAAGTATGTGCACGATCTCAGGTCCTGCGAGGAGAAGAACGTGAACAATCTGGACGAGGTGTCCGGCCTGTCCGGAAAAGCCCTGGGAGAGATCTTTGTCCGGGAAGAAGACACCTGGTCCGATTTCCTTAGGCGCATGGGATTTTTCCTCGGCAAGTTCGTATACCTGATGGACGCGTACGAAGATCTTGACAAAGACCGCAAAAAGAATAATTATAATCCGTGGTTTTTCTATGAGGACAGGAAAGATTTCGACGCGATTGTCGAGAATTCACTGACGATGATGATGGCGGAATGCGCGAAGGAATTCGAAAAGCTTCCGATTGTCCAGGATATTGACATCCTGCGCAATATAGTTTATTCCGGTGTCTGGAACCGGTACCGGAAGATCCGGAAAGAGAGCGAAGACGCAAAGGAAGAGGGAGAAGGATGATCATCGACCCTTACAAGGTGCTCGGCGTCAGTGAAAACGTATCCGACGCCGAACTCAAGAAAACATACCGGGACCTGAGCAAGAAATGGCATCCTGACGCCAATCCCGACAACCCTGAGAGGGCGGAAGCGAAATTCAAGGAGATCCAGGAGGCATACCGGCAGATCGTGGACGCGAGAGCGCGGGGCACAAGCGCATACGGCCGGGCACAGGAGTCCTCGTCCTCCGCGTCCGGAAACGGCTACGGCGGATATGCGGAATACGGCGGCTTCGGCGGTTTCGATGAGTTCTTCCGCGGATGGAGTGACTACTCGAATGAACGGCGGCAGCAGGAAGAGACCAATGAAATGACGGCGGCCCGGAACTATATCAATGCGGGGTATTATCGCGAGGCCATGAATGCGCTGGGCCAGATGGCCGAATCGGCGCGCGGCGCGCGCTGGTACTACTATGCAGCGATCGCGAGCGACGGCATGGGGAACAACATCGACGCTCTCAAGTATGCGCGGCAGGCGGCGGATCTCGATCCAGGAAATGCCGACTACAGAAATCTGCTGAACCGGCTCCAGAACGGGGGAACCTGGTATACGGAGCGCGGAGAGAGCTACGGCGGGTTCGGAAATGTCTCCAATCCGACGACCTGGTGCCTCTCGATGTGCGCGCTGAACCTGCTCTGCAATTGCTGCGGACCGGGGTGTTATCTGTAAAGAAAAGAAGGACGGACATTCGGTTGCGAATGCCGTCCTTTATT
>CACXFK010000096.1 GCA_902766945.1 uncultured Lachnospiraceae bacterium
AAAAAGCGGGCTTGCCGCCCGCTTTGGATCTTTACAATATTCATTACAGATGCAGCACGATCCTTCGTCAGTCTCTCGATCTCTTCTGGATCATCTGCAGACCGACCGCTGCCAGCAGGATCGCCCCTTTCACGGTGTCGTTCAGGAGGGCGTTCATACCGAGCGCTGTGATGATCTTATCGATCAGCGTGAAGGACATCGTACCGAAGATGATGCCGAGGATCTTGCCGCGCCCGCCGGACATGCTGATTCCGCCGATGACAACGGCCGCGATCGAATACAGCTCGTAGTTTTTACCCGACGTAGCCGGGTCAAACGACGTATCCTTCGCGATCTTCAGGAAGGTGGCAAGACCGACCGTGAGGCCGCAGATCACGAATACGGCGATCTTTGTCCAGACCACGTTGACACCCGCGAGCATGGCGCCCTTAGGATTGCTGCCGAGTGCGTAGATCCGCTTACCGAACTTCGTGGAATTCGTCATATAGATCATGAGAATGGCGACAAGGATCCAGACGATCGCCAGGAGCGAGATCGTGAGGAAGTTGCCGTTGCCGAAGTTGAACAGCGCGCGGTAGCGGGAAACAGAAGCGTCCACAGAGTACCGTGTCTCTCCTCTCTCATTCATCATGTACTGGGAAATCGAGCGGTAGATCAGCATCGTCGCCAGCGTCACGATGAAAGACGGCATTTTCAGTTTACCGACCATGAAGCCGTTCAGGAATCCGAATACGGCTCCGAGCGCCAGAGCGCAAAGGAGAAGGAGCAGGATGCTGTTTACCTGATTGAAGAAAATGATGGAAATGCCGCCCGCCAGAACAAAGGACGAGCCGACCGACAGATCGATATCGCCGGTCAGGACGATCAGGCCCTGCCCAAGTGCGATCGTGCCGAGGATCGCGCTGTGCAGGAAGATATTTTTGATCGTCGTCCAGGACGTCGCCTTGCCGTTGATGATCAGGTAAGCGACGAAGATAATCAGGAATACAACAATGAAATTATAGCCGCTCCAGAACTTTTTTAACTTGTCAGACATGTTTTTTTCCTCCTCCTCAAAGTGCTCCGGTTGAATACATCATCACGGTATTCTCTTCGATCTCCGCATGAGGGAGATCCGCCACGATTCCGCCGTGATAGAAGACAATGCAGCGGTCAGCGATCTTCTTGAGCTCCGGAATCTCAAGCGTATTGACGATGATCGTCTTTCCGCTCTCCGCGAGTTTGAGGATCAGGCGATAGATCTCTTCTTTTGCGCCGACATCGATACCCTGTGTCGGATTATCCATCAGAAGGATTTTCGCATCCGTATCCAGCCATCTGGCAAGGATGATCTTCTGCTGGTTGCCGCCGGACAGTGACACAATGAGGTCATCTGACTTATTTGCTTTAATGTTCAGTGTCTTCTTGAATTCATCAAATCGTTTCTGTTCATTCCGCTTGCTTATGGACGGATTTTTCGTATCGATCGTATGTCTGGAGATATACGTATTCTCCAGAAGGGACATATCCGGAATAACGGAATTTTCCTTCCTGTTCGCGGGTATCATCCCGACGCCTTTCAGCATCGCCTTATGGATCGTCTCCTCCATGAACGTCTCACTGCCGATCGTAACGGAGCCGCTCTTCATCGGAAGAGCGCCGAAGATCGTCTGGAGCACCTCGGAGCAGCCCGCTCCCTGAAGTCCCGTAAAGCCGACGATCTCGCCCTCCCTGCATTCAAAGGATACGTCAGTGAAGGAATCGCCGGATAATTGATCGGCCTTTAAAACCACGTCTCCCAGTTTTCTCTTTTCATAGACGTCTTCATTGGCATAGGTCTCGCCGACCATATAACGCGTGATGATCTCCGGCGTCGTCTCGGAGATCAGACCCGTGCTGATAAAACGGCTGTTCCGAAGGACCGTATATTCATCCGCGATCGCAAAGATCTCCGGCATCTTATGGGAAATGAAAATGAAGGCAGTTCCCTTTTCCTTCAGGCTTCTGATCAGCCCGAAGAAATGCTCGATCTCGGAATTGTTAAGCGCCGTCGTCGGCTCGTCCAGTATAATCAGTTTTGCCTTGGAGTAGAGGGCTTTGGCGATCTCCAGAACCTGCTTGGCTCCGGCGACAAGATCTCCGGCCAGCATCCGTGGCTGAAGCGGTACGCCCATTTCCTTGAAAAGAGCCTCCGCCTCACTGATCATGGCTTTTTTATCAAGCCTGCCTCCAAATCCCGTCAGTTCTTTTCCCAGGAACAGATTTTCATAGACTTCAAGGTCATTAAAAATATTCAGTTCCTGGTGAACAAACGCGATACCGGCATTTTCGGAAGCGCTGATCGATCCGTTCGGCAGCTCGTTGCCGTCAAAGATCACGGTGCCTTCGTCCCGCGTATAAATGCCGGACAGGATATTCATCAGCGTCGACTTCCCGGCTCCGTTCTCGCCGAGCAGGGCATGAATCTCGCCGGGCTTGATCGTCAGCGAGACGTCGTCAAGCACCTTCACGCCGAAGAATGACTTGTGGATATGTTCCATCTTGAGCAGTTCCAAATCCGCTGCCTCCATTCTGCAATAATCGACCGCCGGATAACGGGATCCGCGGCCTCCTTCCCCTGTCACATGAAGGGCAGCAGTTGCCTGCTGCCCTCTGACTTTCATTTGCAATACTGCCTGATGCAGATTCGCGCCGTCAGGCTTTCAGATCATTCGGCTTTTTCTTCGTAGTTGCCGAAGCCCTGGAAATCATTGACATTTTCAGCGTCCACGACGGAAACCGGAATGATGTAATCCTTCTCGATCTCTTCGCCGCTCAGGCTCTTCACCATAACGTCGCAGGCTTCCTTGATCATAGCCGGATCATAGGTAACCGAGAAGAGGTCATAGCCTTCCGGTCTTGCGATCGTCTGATGCTTGTCCTTAAGAACCGCATAGATCTCAGCGAGGCCTGAAGAGCCTGCCAGAGCCTGCAGCTGATCAAGGAACTCAGCCTTCTTGGTCTCATCGAGCGCGGAGCCGTTCAGGGATTCCAGGACGCCCATCGTGATCTCATCATCGTGTGTGAAGATCCACTGCTTCTTGGAAGTGTCGCACTGGGAGCTGCCGAACCAGGACTCGAAGAGTTCCTTGCCCGTGTCACGGCTCCAGCCGGTCGCCGCGGACTTCACGACAACAGCGTTGATCTCGTCTTCCGTCCAGCCGGCTTCTGCAAGGCCGTCACGGAAGCCCTTGGAACGAAGTTCCGGAACCGAGGAGTTGTCGCCGATCATCTCATAGACATAATCAGCTTTGTCAAGGCCGTCCGCGAGCAGTCTCTTGGCTGTCTCATAGCCGATGCCTTCGTTGTCGCCCTTGACGTTTGCAACAACCTTCTCGTCAAGGATGTCGCTGTTGATGCAGCGGTCAAACTGTACGAACGGGATATCCGCGACCGCGATCTTCTCAAGTGTGGACTGAAGTCCGTTGTCATACGGAAGGATGACGATGCCGGCAAGGCCGTCCGGGTTGGCAAGAAGATCGTCCACCTGCTGAATCTGGTTATCCACGTCTGTAGCGGCATACACTTTTGCAGTATATGTGCCTTCCGCGTTAATCTCTTCAGCCTTCTCCTGTGCGTAATTCAGAACCGCGCCTGTCCAGCCGTGGTCAGCACTCGGAACCATGATCGCGATCTCATCCGCCATCGCGACAGAACCGAGAGCCATCACCATAGCACCTGCAACTGCGAGCGTTGTCAACACTTTTCTGATCTTCATAAGCTACCTCCTTAGATATGGAATCATCCGGTCAAAAGACCTGTGGCAAAGAGCGATGTCCGTCTCTTGTACCACAGGTCTCATTATATCAGAAATGCACAGATATTTGTGTATAATCTTCGTTTTTTTGTCAGTTTTTTTCCGCAGATCTGAGGAAAACAGTTCTGTGCTTGCAGGGCGCCGGTATAGACCTGGCAAGCGGTACCGGGTTTACCTGAAAAGGCGCGGCAGGAAGGAGCGGATACACCGCCGCCACACCGTCCAGTCATGTCCGCCAGGAAATGTTTCCCGTATGATGGACAGCGGCTTTCCCTCCAGATAGGCGTCGTCCCTCATGAAGCTGTCAAAATAAGTGTCTTCCGTTCCCATGGCCCTGTAAAACAGGCGGAAGGACTCGTTAAAGGTCTCCGGATGGCGCAGCAGCTCCATATGGGGTTCTTCGCGGTCCTCCGAGCCCGGAAACCGGAGAAACCCACTGAAGAGTCCGGCGTACCCGAAGAGTTCCGGGTGCGTCAGCGTCGCAAGGCTGGTGTGATAGCTGCCCATGCTCAGTCCCGCCATCGCGCGGTGCCATTTATCGGTCAGAACCGGATAGTGCGCCGCAATAAACGGAATCAGATCCTTCACAAGAACTTCCGGAAACAGCACCAGATTGTCCGGTTCCCCGGACTGGACCATGCCATTTCCCATGACGATGATCATCTCTTCCATCGCGCCTTCCTTAAGCAGGCGGTCCGCGATACGGCCGGCATGGCCCTGATAGATCCAGCCGGTCTCATTTTCCCCGTAACCGTGCTGCAGGTACAGCACCGGATAGCGCTTGCCGGGATCATATGCGGGCGGCGTGTAGACCAGGCAGATCTCCTGCTTTCCGGTCACGGAAGACAGATAATACTGCCTCGATACGGCGCCGTGCTCGATCCCTTCGAGATCGTCCCATCCCGCCATGTCCTCCACAGGAACATCCACGAAGTTCATCGGCCGGCAGCACCCGTATCCGATCGGCAGATACGGACTTAAGACGTCCGCGCCGTCGATCTTCAAAAAGAAATACAGGAATCCGCGGCCGAGATCGAAGGTTCCCTCAAACACGCCATTTCCCGAAGGAGTCAGCGGGTATCTCTCACCGAACCGGTCGATCACCACTTCTTTCGCGTTCGCGGCTTCAATGCGGAAACGGACCCGGCCGTCCGGCAGGACGGATGCGCCCTGATCTCCGTCGCGGTCCGGCTCTCCGTAGTAGGGGTCAAAAGAGACAGATACGTCCAGCGGCCATTTCAGCTTCATAACAGATTCCTTCCTTTGTCTTTGGTCTTTGGTATTTGGTCGTTATAGCAGAAATAAGGATATTTGTCTTTCGCCATTTCCGTTATAATAAAGAAAACGAATGATCGGAGGCCTTATACGATGAAATCAATTCAAGGTGTATACAAAATCGGAAACGGTCCTTCCAGTTCCCACACGGTCGGGCCATTTCGCGCCGCACGGCTTTTCGGGGCGCGCTATCCCGACGCGGATGCCTTCAGAGTCACTTTGTTCGGATCGCTCGCCTTCACGGGCGAAGGGCACGGAACCGGAAAGGCCATCCGCTCCGGCCTTCCCGGTGCAGAGGTGCTGTTCAACCGCAGCGAACAGGACCTGCCGCATCCGAATACGATGCTGTTTGAGGCCTTTCAAGGCGGAAAGCGGATCGGCTCGAACCGGATCTTCAGCATAGGCGGGGGCTCGATACGCATTGAAAATGAGACATCCGACGATGAGACCGAAGTCTACCCGCAGAGCAATTTTTCTGAAATCATGCATTTTTGCCGGGAGCACGCCCTGAATCTGCCGCAGTTCATTTATCGGATGGAAGATCCTTCTCTGCGGGCCAGCCTGAAAACCGTGTGGGACGCAATGCAGGATTCCATCCGCCGCGGTCTGTCCGCCGAGGGCATACTGCCCGGCGGTCTGGGCGTAACCCGGAAAGCGAAGCTTCTGTACGAAAAGCGCTGCTACAACGAGAGCGCCGATGTGACGATGAACCGGGTCATCGCCGCCTACGCGTACGCCGTCAGCGAAGAAAACGCGGATGAAAATATTGTCGTCACCGCGCCCACCTGCGGCAGTTGCGGCGTACTGCCGTCCGTCCTCTATTATATGCAGCATGAGCGGGGTTTTCCGGAAGCCGAGATCCTGGACGCGCTCGCCGTAGCCGGCCTCATCGGCAACGTCATCCGGACAAATGCGAGCATTTCCGGAGCGGAATGCGGCTGCCAGGCGGAGATCGGAAGCGCCTGTTCGATGACGGCCGCGGCGCTTGCTTCGCTTTACGGCATGAACACCGATCAGATTGAATACGCTGCCGAGATTGCCATGGAGCACAATCTCGGTCTCACCTGCGATCCGGTCAAAGGGCTGGTCCAGATTCCCTGTATTGAACGGAACGCCGTCGCGGCGATGCGCGCGATCAGCTCCGTCAACCTGTCCCGGTTCCTGTACTCCACAAGAAAGATTTCTTTCGACGAGGTCGTCGCGACGATGTACCGCACCGGCAAGGACATGAGCGAGAAATATCGCGAGACGTCGCACGGCGGCCTTGCCGCCATGTATCTGGCTTATAACGAAAACGACCCGGCCGGGTCCGGCGTGAATTAGAGAGCCTTAACGGGGTCTGACCCCATTAAGGGCCTCTAACGGGGTCAGACCCCGTTAGAGACGTTTACCTCCGAGGAAGCGGGCCCGGATGTCGCCGGGACCGCCGCTATAGCAGAAGCGCTCGACCGTCTCTTCCGGGGACAGCTGCCTGAAAGAATCCGAGGCGTCACGTATCACCAACGCGTCGAAGGCGCTGCCCGCCTCAAGGCTCCCTGTGTTTCCAAAGAGCGCACCGCCCTCTTTCGTCGCCATATAAAACGCGTTTGCAAACGAGATCGGCCTGTTCCCGTCCGGCTCGTAGAACCACTTCAATTTGGACAGCTGCACGGACCTGGCCGCCTGCGTGTACACACCCGGCAGATGACCGCCCGCGATATCACTGCCGAGCGAAAGATGCACGCCGCGGTCCGAAAGCGCGGCCGTCTGCATGATGCCGGCGATGATGTTGACCGTCGCGTCCGGACACTGCACCGCATAGCCTCCGTATTTCTTCAGGATGCAGATATCGTCTTCCGACGGGAAAATGAAGTGTGCCGCCACCAAAGGCCCGTTCCCGAGCAGTCCTGACTTTTCATAGATTTCGGTATCGCAGCTGCAGTCCGGATTGAGCCGCTTCGCCTCACCCGCTTCCCACAGGGACTCGACGAGATGTGTCTGCACCCCCACGCTGTACTTTGCGCCGAGACGCCCGAGGCCGCCGAGCAGTTCTCTGCTGCAGGTCGGTGCAAAGCGCGGGGTCAGGATCGGCTTCGCAAAGCGGTTGCCGGAGCATGCCTCCAAAAAAGCTTCCGTCTCACGCAGCGATCCGTCCACTGTTTCACAAAGATACGGCGGCGACTGCATATCCATATTGACTTTGCCGACAAAAGCGCGCATCCCCAGCTCTTCCATGCGCCGAACCAGATACAGGGTCGATTCACGGTGAATCGTCCCGAAAATGCAGGCATGGAAGGTCCCGTTTGCAAGCAGATCCTGTATAAACGCCTCGTATACCTCCCTGGCGAACTCAAAATCCGCGTAGCGCGCCTCCAGCGGAAACGTATAGGCATTCAGCCAGTCCTCGAGCAGAAGATCCATGCCGAGGCCTCTCTGAGGATATTGCGGCGCATGCACATGCAGATCCGAAAATGCCGGGATCATGACGCTGTTCCCGAAATCCTCGACACGCAGCCCGGCGTATGTCCCGGGAAGCACGTCATAAACGCCTTCGACCACGCCGTTTTCAACCGCCAGAAAGCCTCATTTATGAACAGCCAGTTCGTCCCTGCTTTTTGAATATACGATATTCGCCCGATAGAGTTCCATCACGCAGCCTCCGTCTCTGAGAGCCTCACCATTTTTTCGTCTTCGTCTTTCCGCCCGCCGTGACATAGGTCAGCTTCTTCGACGAAATATCTGTTACATATTTCACCTTCAGAGACCGGATCAGCGTCTTCGTCTTTTTCGTCGCATAACGGTAGCGCCTGACGCAGATCGTATAGGGTTTTCCCGAAAAAGTATTTCCTGACTTCAGCTCGGCAAAATACACATATTTTGACGTGGAATACCAGATCAGCGGCTCCTTCGGCAGTTTCGCTATTCTTCGGAAGGTTCCGTTCGCCGCATTATAGACGCCGAGATACGAATACCCTGCGCCTGTGCCGTCCGCAAGCACGAAATACTTCCCATGCTGCGTGCCCTGCGTAAAAGCTTCCCCCACGTGAATCGTCCTGGCTTTTTTGCTCTTCAGATCAAAGGCCGCAAGGCTGCCCTCCGGAGAGTCCACAATATAGAGAATGGTATTCTTGTACAGTCCGAGCAGATCCGCGCCGTAATGCCCGCGGGATGTGAGTTTCCCGATCCTTTTGACCGTCCCTTTGTTCAGGTCCGCTTTGTAGAGGACATAGCGCCCCGACTTCTTTGAAACATAGTAGACAACGGATCCGTTGCTGATCACCGTTCCGCCGGTGGCTGCGTCCGTAATGGTCTTTGTCGCTCCGTCCTTCTCCACTGAAAGTGAAAAGTTTCCTGAAGACGTGTTGTAAACACTGCTGAAAATGGCGCCCCGGACCGTTCGATCCGCCTCCTCACAGGATGTGCTCACAGGCACCGTTTTGTACGCCGCTGCCGACGCCGGCACGGACAGCGCCATGCAGATCAGCAGAAAGAGCGGCAATGCAAACAACCTTTCCATCTTTTTCATTCGATCCATCCTCCTTCCTTTAAGTGACCGCGGTTTTTCAATATAGTACCATTTCCTGTGCTGAAAAAGGAACCGGGATAAAAAGAAATGTGAAAAACCTTTTTTATGCCTATATAAAATGCTACAATATGCAATTGGGCGCTGCAGAAGTGTGCGCCGCTTTAAACATCTGCTATTTTTTACAATCGGAGGAGAAACGCATGCCAGCAACTGAGGGAACCTGGAAAATCCTGGTCATTAATCCCGGTTCCACATCGACAAAAGTAAGCTTATTTGAAAATGAAACACTGCTGTTTGAGGAGAGCATTTTCCACGATGCTCCGGAACTTCTCAAATACGATCACGTCAATAAACAGATCCCGTTCCGTTACCGCGTCATCACGGAGATGCTGCACGAGCACGGCGTCAATCCCTCTGAGATCGACGTCTTCGTCGGGCGCGGCGGAAGCGCTTATCCGCAGCCGGGCGGCGTCACGCTGGTTGACCGGCGCTTATATGACGATACCGTCAACGCCGTGGGCGGCAGTGAACATCCCGCAAAGCTCGGCGTCATGCTCGCCTATGAATTTGCAAATGAATACGGCCGGAAGGCGTATACCCTGAACCCGACCAATACGGATGAATTCTGTGATGAAGCCAGGCTCACCGGCATCAAAGGGATCTACCGCGTCTCTCACTCCCACGTGCTGAACCAGAAAGCCGTGGCCGAGTATCATGCCGGCACCATGGGGCGTGAGTATGAAGACTGCCGCTTCATCGTCTGCCATATCGACGGCGGCATCACCGTAAGCGCCCATGATCACGGCCGCATGATCGACGGAAACATGGGTGCCGACGCCGAAGGCCCGTTCACGCCGACCCGGACCGGAAGCATTCCGCTTCCCGCGATGATCGATTACATTGAGGAGCACAACTGTACCTATGAGGATATCCGTCTGATGTGCACGCGGTCCGGTGGTTTCGTCAGTTATTTCGGAACAGCGGATTCGGATGCGGTACATGAGATGAAAGAAAATGGCGATCCCAGAGCGACGCTTGTCTGGAATACGATGATTTACCAGATCTGCAAGATGATCGGCGCGATGAGCGCCGTCCTAAAGGGAAAGGTCGACGGCATTTTACTGACCGGAGGTCTTATGCGGTTCGAGGACATCATAGAGGGCATCCGCGACCGCTGCGAATGGATCGCGCCCATAAGCGTCTATCCGGGCGAGATGGAGCAGGAAGCGCTTGCCTTACCCGTGCTGAAAGCGCTCCGCGGAAAGACCAAGGTACTGACCTACTCCGGCCGCCCCGTGTGGAACGGATTTCCGGGACTGGATCTTTAAGCCGCATTTTCATCCAAACGAGGATTCCATGCCATGAGTTTTAAAGAACGCGTTTTTGAAAAAGCCCGGCAGAACGTCAGGACGATCGTGCTGCCCGAGGGTGATGAGCGAAGAACGATCCTGGCGGCGCAGCAGCTTGCCGCGGAAGGGATCGCACGCCCGGTCCTCATCGGGGATCCGTCATCGATCGCCGATGCCGCCGGGAAAGCCGGCGCCTCTCTTACAGGAGTCGGGATCGTCGATCCGGCGGACAGCCCGAAGAGGGAAGAATATGCCGGGGTCCTGTATGAGCTCAGAAAAGCCAAAGGCATGAGTGAGGAAGAAGCCGGAAGGCTGATCGCGGACCCCATGTATTTCGGCGTTATGATGGTCCGGCAGGGCGACGGCGACGGGCTCGTCTCCGGCGCGGTGCATACGACGGGAGACATGCTGCGGCCGGCGCTTAAGATCATCAAGACCCGCCCGGGCATCAAAGTCGTCTCTTCGAGCCTTCTTATGGATTTTCAGGATAAGGAAATCGGGCATGACGGGCTTATGGTTTTCTCCGACTGCGTCGTCATCCCCTGCCCTTCAGACGAAGAGCTGGCGCATATCGCGATCAGTGCGGCCGATACAGCCCGGACGCTCTGCGGCATCGAGGATCCGAAAGTGGCGCTGCTCTCATTTTCCACAAAAGGAAGTGCGGAGCACGAGCTCGTCTCAAAGGTGCGCAGCGCTGTACGGATCGCCCGCAGCCTTGACCCCGCTCTTGCTCTTGACGGAGAACTGCAGCTGGACGCCGCCATCGTTCCGGAAGTCGCCGCGCTGAAGGCGGGCGGCTCTCCCGTTGCCGGCAAGGCCAACGTCCTCATCTTCCCGGATCTGCAATCCGGAAACATCGGCTACAAAATCGCCCAGCGCATGGGCCATGCCCAGGCCTACGCCGTCCTCCAGGGCCTCGCACGCCCATGCAACGACCTCTCCCGCGGCTGCTCCGTCGGAGACATCGTCATGACGGCTGCGCTCACTGCGCTGCAGGCCGCAGGCTCAATTAAACAACCTTAACGGGGTCTGACCCCGTTAGATAGCCTTAACGGGGTCTGACCCCGTTAAGGTCTTTTAACTTCTGGGATCCTGAGAAGCACGCACAGCGAATCCTGCAGCTTCTGATGCCGGACGCGCGTCGCATCAAAGTGAACGGAAGTGAAAGCCATCTGCATGATGGGCCCCGTACAGAACGCGCAGATCAGCGTGCCGATTCCGACCGGCCCCCCGAGCAGCCATCCGATCAGCGTCGCGGCGCTCAGAAGCGAGATACTGACCGCGCCGATCGGCAACCGACCGAGCCGCTTCGCAAGCCCGACAAGCAGCGTATCCCGCGGCCCGCACCCGAGCGAAGCGATCATATACAGATACTGCGTGTACGCGAGGATCACAAGTCCGGCCAGCATCACCGGTATTCCCGTCCACATGGACCGGCACGGCTCGATCACATGCAGCCGGTTGAAAAAATCCACGGATTTGCCGACCACGACCGCGTCAATAAACATCGCGATGCCGATCGGCTCCCGAAGCGCGATGTCAATCAGTAGGATTGTCAGGGAAATGGCGATCGACGCCGTCCCATACAAAATACCGAGACTTCCGGACACACCCAGATTCAGCACATCCCATGGAGCCGCTCCGATATTGGCCTGAATCGTCAGATATATTCCGAATCCGTTGATAAACAAACTGAGCGCCGCCAGCGCCATATTCATAAAAATGGCGCCCGCGCTGCGATTATCCTGTCTGTAACTCCGCATGGCTTTCCTGTTCAATACCCCAGCTTCCTGTTTACGATATGCCGCATCGGCCGCCCGGCGGCATAGTTCTCAAGATCTTCACAGAACATCTCAACCGCTTTATTCTTCGTATAGGCGATCGTCATATTCCCCGCCACGTGCGGTGTCAGAATCACATTCCGCGCCTCCCAAAGCGGATCATCCGCCGGCAGCGGCTCATGCTGCATCACGTCGAGCGCAGCTCCGGCCAGGCGCCCTTCGTTCAGTGCCTTTACAAGCGCCGCCTCGTCAATCGCGCTGCCCCGCCCCACATTAATCACATAGGCCGTCTCCGGCAGAAGCGCGATGCGGTGCTCCGACAAAATGCCGGCCGTCTCGGGCGTCCCCGGAAGACTCATCGCCAGAATATCCGTTTCCGGCAGAATGCGGTCAAGCTCAGTCCATGGAATCACTGAGTCAAATGCCTCTTCCGCACTTTTTCCGCTTCGGTTCACCGCAACAATCCGCTTCGGCTCAAACGCACGGATCCTCCGCGCATAACACTGCCCGATATCGCCCGCCCCGAGAACCGTCACCCGGCTGTCCTTGACAGACGTCTGTTCTCTTGGCGGCAGAAAGACCCGGTTCCGGATCCCCTCCTCAAATTCAGGCATGCGCCGGACCAGCATCAGCGTCTGCATCACCATATGCTCTGCCAGCGTCGCACCGTAAGCGCCGGATGAATTGGTCAATATAAGTTCCTCCGAGCGCAGCGCTCCGGGCTTCATATACATATCCGCGCCGGCGGAAGGAATACAGATCCACTTCAAAGCTTTTGAAAATGCCGCTGCCTGGAGTGCCTGCCCAAACACGACTTCCGCGTCAAACAGCGCTCCGGCTTCCTTTGCTTCGTTCTCATCCCCGAAAAAAGAGCTGGTAAAACCGCTCTGTTCCGCCGTCATCCGGATTTTCCGCTTGTGTTCCTCATTGATCCAGCTGCCGAGCACTACAATCTTTCTTTCCATCTTCCCTGCCCTCCCCGAATTCCCGGTCTGAACTCCGTCATCAGGTTTTCTAAAACTTTTCGTTTGCAAGCCGTTTTTTAAGCCGCGCGAATCAGGATAACATGATCGACGGCTTTTTTGCCCGCGTGAATCAATATAACATGATCGGAGGCTGTTTTCCATCCCCGCAATCCATCTCATCCGGATCTGAGCAGTCGAAGTCATGCTCATAAGCGAAGGCCGCAGCGGGCACGCCCGGGGCAGCAGCCCATTGCAGTGATGCATGAAAAATGGGGACTGTCTATTGACAATCCCCACGCCTTAAGCGGCTTCCTTCTTCAATTCGGATCTGACCGGTTTCGTGCGCTTATCCGCTCAGGATCAATAGCCGATCAGGCTTCCTGCGATCCAGCCGTAATCATAAGCGCCCGCGAGATAAACTTCATACCATCTGTAGCCGTCGCGGTCGATCTTGTTGCCGGTCGTCTGCAGCTGCGTGCCGTTCTTGACGGTAAACAGGACTTCCGTGTTGAGACCCGGTGTTCTCCGGACATTCGCATAGTTGACTGCGTCATTGTGTACGGTTACGGTCTTGCCCCCGGATACATTTTCCAATGCTTCTTCATTAATCTTATTCAGTTCACTCATGACAATTCCCCTTTCTTTGACAATCACTTCCTGGAAACCGGAAGTCGTGTTTGTTTTGATGAACCGATCATATCATCTGAATCATCACACCACTGTCATACGCAGGCATTTTATCACGAGTATTTTCAGAATCAAAGGTCGTTCGTATAAAAGTCACAAAAAATTCGTATTTTTCAATCTTTGACACAGAATTCTCGTGACTTCTGTCATGAGCGCAATGTCCAGAAGAAACCCGCCAGAAATACTTCAAGGGTTTTTTCACCGTTTTTGAAGAACATTATATCATTATCTGTTTTAGCCGCCTATTGCCGGTGTGAATGTAATGTTCATGAAAGGGCACAAAAAAAGAGAACCCTCTGGGTTCTCCTTAATCGTAGCGAGAGGGGGACTTGAACCCTCGACACCGCGGGTATGAACCGCGTGCTCTAGCCAGCTGAGCTACCTCGCCATCCTGAGCGGCCGCTTTTCAGGCCGCTCGATAATTGTACTAAATGGTATCCGTCATGTCAAGTTTTTTTTAAAAACCAGCTGCAGTAAAATGAAGCCGAGAAACGTGACTTACAAGGTCATCGGAAATACTCGACGCCCGCCCGGAAAACATGCATATCCTGTTCGTCGGTGATGTTCAGTGCGACGCCGCTGCCCCGCCGTTCGATATGCGCCATCTTGCCGAATACGCGGCCGTCTGGCGACGTGATGCCCTCAATGGCCATGAAGGAGCCGTTCACATTCCATTCGCTGTCCATGCTGACGTTTCCGTCCGGATCCGAATACTGCGTTGCGATCTGTCCGTTTGCGGCCAGCTTTTCAAGCCATGCGGGACTTGCGACAAACCGTCCTTCTCCGTGTGAAGCCGGCGTCACATAGACGCCG
>CACXFK010000097.1 GCA_902766945.1 uncultured Lachnospiraceae bacterium
CTGTTTTCCACGCCATCATCTTATCAAATGAGACCGCTCCCGGCAATCAGCGCGAAAACGTTTTCGTCAGGCTATTGACAAGCGCTCGCCGGGACAGTATAATTTACCAATGTTAGATATAACTAATTATAGTAAAATGCAGAAACCCATGCCCACTTAAGAAATAATCCTTCAAGTCATCATCACTCAATAGATACACCGCACATATAAGAGAGGACCCCATGTTTCTAAGCGTACGTGACATTCACAAATCTTTCGGCTCGGGAGACAGCCGCGTAGAAGTCCTGAAAGGCATCGATCTCGACATTGACAAAGGCAGCTTCTGCACCCTGCTCGGCCCGTCCGGCTCCGGAAAATCCACCCTGCTCAACATCCTCGGCGGGATCGACAGCGCCGACAGCGGATCGATCGAAATCGACGGGCAGATTCTGGCCGATATGGACGAAGAACATCTCACTTTGTACCGGCGTGAACATCTGGGCTTCATCTTCCAGATGTACAATCTGATCCCGGACCTGACCGTCAGGGAAAACATAGAAGTCGGCGCATGGCTCGGCAAAAATCCGCTGGACGTCGACGAAATTCTGGAGACGCTCGGCCTGACCGCGCACCAGGACAAACTCCCGTCCCAGCTCTCCGGCGGCCAGCAGCAGCGCACTTCCATCGGCCGCGCGATCATCAAGCGCCCGGATCTGCTGCTCTGCGACGAACCGACCGGCGCGCTGGATTACCACACGTCCCGTGAAATCCTGCGCCTCATCGAAAAGGTCAGCATGACGTATCAGACCACCGTACTGATGGTCACGCACAATGAGGCGATCTCCGGCATGGCCGACCAGATCGTCAAGCTGAAAGACGGCCGTGTGCGGCGCGCATGGCGGAACGAACACAAGCTGTCCGCCGACGAAATCGAGTGGTAAGAGGGCAGGCAGATTATGAAAAATCCACTGAACAAGCGCTTCCTGCGCGAACTGAAAAATGACCCCGGCAAATACCTCGTCATCTTCCTCCTGATGGTCATCTCCATCGGATTCGTGTCCGGCTTTCTCGTCGCTGACAACAGCATGATCATTGCTTACCGCGAAGGCTTCACGAAGTACAACGTGGAAGACGGTCATTTCACGACCGGGGCGGCTCTGGACGACGAACAGACAGCGGCCGTCGAAGACAGCGGCGTCAAGTTGTATCCGCTGCATTATCTCAACACAGAGATGGAAAATGGCACCCGCCTCCGCATCTACAAAAACCGCCGCGACGTCAACCTGATCTGTCTGATGGAGGGCAGACTTCCGGAAAATGCCGGCGAAATCGCGCTGGATCGAATGTACGCGGACAATAACCACATCCGGCCGGGTGACCGCATTTCGTCCAGGGAAGCCGGCCTCATCCGGGACGGCGGGCTCAGCAGCGCTGCCGCCTCCAGCACCAGCCCCGAAACAACGGCCGCAGGCAGCGCTGCCGCCTCCAGCACCAGCCCCGAAACAGCGGCCGCTAGCAGCGCTGCCGCCTCCACCACCAGCCCCGAAACAGCGGCCGCTAGCAGCGCTGCCGCCTACACCTCCACCCCCGAAACAGCGGCCGCAGACAGCGCCGCTGCCCCTGTCTGGACGGTAACCGGCCTCATCGCCTTCCCGGACTACAGCTGCCTCTTCGAAGACAACAATGACACGATGTTTGATTCCGTCCAGTTCGGAACCGCCGTCTTAAATGACGAAGACTTCGACAAACTGGATTCAAGACGGATCCATTTCAACTACGCCTGGCTTTACGATGAAAAGCCCGCTTCCGTCCGTGACGAGATCGACGTCTCGGAGGCGCTGATGAAGCGCGTCGCGCGCCTTGCGGACCTGGAGGATTTCATTCCGCGCTATGCCAATCAGGCCATCAATTTCACCGGCGACGATATGGGTTCGGACAAAGCCTCGATGATTGTGTTCCTCTATATCATCATCGTTCTGATCGCCTTTGTGTTTGCTATCAGTATGCGGAGCACCATTTCCAAGGAGTCCGCGGTGATCGGCACCCTCCTTGCAAGCGGGTGCACAAAACGGGAAATCGTCCGCCACTACATGACGCTGCCGGTCATCGTGACGCTCACAAGCGCCCTGATCGGCAATATCCTCGGCTATACCATCTTCCGGGTCGTGTGCCAGCGCATGTATTACAACAGCTACTCGCTCCCGACTTACGTGACGGTCTGGAATGCGGAGGCTTTCTGGATGACGACCGCGGTGCCCCTCGTCCTGATGCTCGCCATCAGTTTCTTCGAGCTCCGCAAAAGCCTGCGCTTTTCGCCATTAAATTTCCTGCGCAGGGAACTGACGAAAAAGAAAAAAGCGCGGGCGGTAAAGCTCTCTCATACCATCCCGTTCCTCAGGCGGTACCGGCTGCGCGTCCTCTTTAAAAATGCCGGCGGCTACGCCGTCATGCTCATCGGGATTTTTCTTGCCTACACGCTGCTGCTGTTCGGCCTGTTCTTCCCGGACGCGCTGAAGAATTACCAGAAAGATCTTCCGGACATGATGTTCGCCGACTATCAGTACATGCTGAAAATCCCGGCTTCAATGGCCGCAAATGACGACCACTCGCTCACGTCCCTCCTGAACGGCATGATGCTGAAAGCGCATGTGAGCACGAAGAATCCGGATGCGGAGCCATTTTCAGGATATTCCTTAAAGACGACGGGCGAACACGGGTACATGATTGAAAATGTCACCCTCTTCGGCGTTGAGCCCGACAGCCGCTACATTGACCTCGACCTGTCGGACGGCAAGGTCTTCGCTTCCTCCGCCTGCGCGGGCAAATTCGGTCTGAAAGCGGGCGATACACTGACCCTGAAAGAGCCATATCTGGATGACACGTATGACCTGACGATCTCCGGCATTTACGAATATGAAGCCGGCATCGCCCTCTTCATGGACCGCCGGGAGCTGAACCGCCTGTTCCATCTGGGTGATGATTTCTTTGCCGGGTATCTGTCCTCGTCCGAGATCACGGACATCGACGACGCCTATATTGCGTCGGTCGTCGACGAGGATGCGCTGGGCCGCATTTCCAGGCAGCTGCTGGTCTCGATGGGCGGTATCATGTATCTGCTCGACGTATTTGCGCTCATCCTGTTCGTCATCATGATCTACCTGATCACCCGGATGATCATCGACCGGAACACGCTCCCGATCTCGATGCTGAAAATCCTCGGCAGCCGCAGCTCGGAAGCCGGCCTGCTCTATATAATTCCGTCGATGATCATCACGATCGCCGGCATGCTCCTTACGATTCCGCTGGTCTCGTGGCTGATCCGGGTGCTCCTCGTCCTGATGATGCGCCTGATGATGCCGGGCTGGCTGCCGGTCCGTATAAGCAGCATCACCTACGTCAAGATGATTCTGTACGGCGTCATCGCCTATGTGCTGGTGATGCTCCTTGAGCTCCGCCGCATCCGGAAGATCCCGATGGAGGAGACTCTGAAACATGCCGAGTGAGGGCAGCGCAGCTCTGCGATCCGCCGGAGACGCAACCCGGACGGGGACTCCTCCATCCGAGTTGCTTGCACAAAAAGCGCCGCCTGAAAAATCTTCCGGAAATGCGGTTGACATAACGCTGTCATCGTGCTACTCTATGTTTCACGGCACAGCCGCATACGTCATTGAAAGCCAGGTCCATCGGATCAGTCGATCCGTCTGAACGGTTCTTTCATGCATATCCACCATGACAGTTTAACCTATCCGTTTCCGGGTAGGTTTTTTTTATGTCCCGGGCAGCTTCCCGCCTGCGGCTGAAAAAAACCTCCCGCGGATAGTATTTTTTGTAAGGCGGGGCAGCCCATCATCCGGACCCCGCTGTGCTTGGAGTCTGTAAAAATGGAACAGAGAAAAAGAAAAATACCGGGAAAGAAAGCGCCCGAAAAGTCCGTCATCGACCGCATTGACGATATGGAAAAAGCAATGGAAAAAGTAGCGAAGGACCAGGGTCTTCCGACGCTGCACACACCGTCGGTGGACCATGTCCTCCGCATTTTAAGGAAGCGCTGACATTTTTAACAGCGCATGCGTTTCGGAACGCGCCGGCGTTTTTCAACCGCGCATATATTTTGTGGAACGCGCTGACATTTTCAACAGCGCATGCGTTTTGTGGAACGCGCTGACGCGGCTCCTGCAGCAGACGCCTCTACAGCAGATGCCCGCGCTTGACATGAGCCTCAAGGATCGCCTCGGTGACCTCATACAGTTCGGCGGAGCCCTCTTTCGTCCGGCTCTGCCGCTCATAGACCTTGGCCGCGCTCACGCCGTGCTCAACCCAGTCGGATCCCTCATTGCTGTGATTGAGGATCAGCGGCTGCATGTTGTCCATCGCGCGGACAAACCGGGCTTCCGGACTTGTGCCCTCTTCAAATTCATCAAAGATTGCTGTCAGTTCCTCCTTCTGGTCGTCCGGCAGGATCGAGAAGATGCGCTCTTTTGCCTTCTCCTCCCGCTCGCGCTGGGTGGCTTTCCCCGCCTCATCATAGGCGTAGGTGTCCCCCGCGTCGATCTCGACGATATCATGGATCAGGCACATCAGCATGGCCCGCCCGATGTCGACGGGTTCATTTGCGTA
>CACXFK010000098.1 GCA_902766945.1 uncultured Lachnospiraceae bacterium
CAGACTGACGTTTCCGGTTTCGATCGTACCGATCTGATCGTAGACCGTGAAGTCGCCATTTTCATTCAGATGCGCAAAATTCTGCGTACAGTTGTACTCAAAATACCCGCTCTCCTCATAGATGGATTTAATGAACAGGTGATTGGCATCCTGAGCCATGGAATACAGGGTTCCGAGCGACACGGATTCCCTCTGTGTTACACCGGACTCTGTCATCGGATAGCCGGTGGAAGGATCAAGGAGCGTACTTAACAGACCCGGCCCGCTCATGTCCGGTCCGAGCACATTGACCTGATCAATCTGCCTGTATCCGTTTCCGATCCCGGAAATCTTATAGCCCTGGTAATCGTAATTCTGCATCTTCATCCGGATGCCGAACTCATCGTTATCTATGGTTTCCACCGTCGTAAGGCGGTCCGTCACCGGATTCATCACCGCAAAATAGAAATCCTGCGCCTGTGCCATCGGAACTGCTTTCAGCGCATAACCGGCTGCCTGAAGGGCGGCATAGTCATAGTAAGGATCATCCCATGCCAGTATGGATGTGTAATGTGCGCCGTAACGCCTTCCGTTCAGATTGATGCCGATCGGTCTGCCGCTCAGGATCTGGCCGTTCAGGATCTGAGGCGCGATGTATTTCTTTGAATAGTGATTCTGCAGCTCGTAGTAATAATTGGGATTTGAGGTTCCTTCGTAGTAATACTCCGTGAAATCCCACAGCAGCGTGTTCACCTTCGTGCCCACCCAGCGGATCGTATCTCCGCTCTCGAAGCAGCGGACAAGTGTCCCGTCGTGGTCAATCGCGTAAAACTCGTATTCTTTTTCCGCATCATTCCAGATGCGGGTATAGATGATCACCTGGCTGCCGTTTGTTACATTTACCGTGTCGGAGACGCTGACTTTGCTGGCCGACCAGGAGACAAAATCATCATCCTGCAGAGAGGATTCCTCAACCAGGTACATCCACTCATTGGGGCCCGCATCACTGTATACGCAGAACCCGTTCGCTGCTTTCCCGGAATGCAGATTGATCGAACGTCCCTCGCAGGTGAATCGATACTTGCCGCTGTAGGTTCCCGTGCCGGGCATGACATTGATCACGCAGGTAGCATCCGGCGTTTCCAGGAGTCCCATATCTCCGTTCCCGATGCTCAGGTACCTGACTGTGCCGTCCGTTTCCGTCGTCAGATAATACCGGTCTCCTCCGACAGAGATGAATTTCCACATGGAAATGCTGCTGTCCTTTGATACGAACAGACGTCCGTGCGAGATGGGATCCGTTTTGACCAGGGTCGAAAAAGCAGTCAGGTTCTTTTTGCCCCCGTAGGTCTGCAGCGAATTCATGACGGCCGTTCCGGAGACGCCGCCGTTATAATTTATGATGCCGAAGGATCTGCCGTCCAGCTCATATGCGTCATCCGGTATGTCAGTTTCATAAATCAGCGTAATCTCCGTGCCGGAAGTATAACCGCCGATGCCCGTACCCGAATCTCCGGACCAGAGGTTCCAGTACTTTCCAGACGCGGCGTGTCTGATCTGGAACTTCTTTCTGTTCTGGTTGTAGGTCACGGTAAACGGCGTCTTCTCTGTTTCCGAGAAATAAAACCCGCCGCTTGCGTTCATGTTTACATAAATCCTGTTTTGGGCGTCGTCGAGACAGCTGAGATAAAACTGATTGGCCGTTCCCGTCACCAGCTCAAAATGATACGGCGCTGCCCCGGCCAGATCAAACGCGGCTGTCCGGAAGATCTGGTTCCCGTTGACGATTCTGTTTTTGGCATAGTACGGCTTGTTTGAGCCGGATGTCATACAGATGCAGAAAGTCTCCCCGTCAAGCTCCCAGAGGGAGGCTGCGGTCAGAAGTTCGTACGCTTCCGGAGCTGCGACAATACCGTAAACCGAAAATGTTCCCGTCTGAAAATTCAGCTTTGCCGATCCGGCAGCCGTTGTAGTCAGGCCGCTGCTGAAGTTGTCCGTCACCGTCAGCGGATCCGCAGACAGGGAAATGAGATCCTCCGGATCCGTGGCATCCGCCGTAAGATCCGCAGAATTCGAAGCATCCACAGTATTCGCAGCATCGGCGGCATCAAAATCATCCAAAGCATCCGCAGGATCCGCCGCACCCGCAGCCGTGCCTGCCAGGCCGGAACTGCCCGCTGCGACTGACGCGCCGCCATTTTCGGCACTTATGTCCGCGAACGGAGTCATATGCACGGAGTCGTCTATGATCGTATAACCGCCGCTGCTTTCTTCTTCCGTAAACAGATCTCCGCTCTGCAGCTCCGAAGCATCTGTCTTTTCATACTGAAGTTCTTCTGTTCCGTGATCCGCAAAATGGATCAGCTTGAGGTCCGCGTCTCCCTCATTCGGCACGTCGGTAAGCGTGATGCTCACGGACACGTCACGGTCCGGCTCGATCTTCTTTCCGTCCGCACGGATTTCAATATCGAAGAACCGGGCATACCCCATGTTCTCGGCCGTGAGCGTAGCCGTGTCGTAGCCCATCTGCCCCATAGCCTCGGCATAGTACGTCCTGTAGCGCAGATTCCGGTCGGAGATCTCGCTGACATGCAGCGAAGCCCCTTCGGGAATATGAGCCTCGCTTCCGTACGTGACTTCCACACGGTAGGAATGTCCGTCCGAAGCGGTAATCGTCTTTTCGATGGTCGTCCCGAGAAGCACATAGACAGAGAAACGGTCCGCATGGAAAGTCGCATTGCCTACGCCATTGACGGCACCTATCACTTCCGGCTCCGCTTCTGCGTCGATCTCTGTGCTGTCATATGCAGGCTCTGCCTCTATGTCAAGGAAACTTTCCCCGGAGTCTTCTCCGAAGTCAGCGTCCTCATCAGCAACAGACAGATCCTGCGTATCGTCTTCCTCAGGAGCCGCGCCCGTCTCATCTTCCGTATATTCCGGGAAGTCTACCGGAAGCTCGTCTTCTTCATCCCCGGTGTCTTCCGCTCCCGGAAGCACATAGAATTCCTCAGATTCCTCTTCTTCCGGGAAATCAGTCTCTGCACTCACAAAGGAATCCGCTGTTTCCTCATCAACTTCAACGGCTTCTTCCGGCGAGGCCCCCGCTTCGGTTTCTTCGGTCTCTTCAGTCGCTTCAGGCGCAGTCGCCTCGCTTTCGTTTCGATCTTCTCCGGTCAGACCTTCCTCGTCCTCGTCTTCAAACTCATCCGTATCGCCGGTCTTTCCGGTCTCATCCGCATCTGCAGCCTCGGCAAATGCGGAGTCGTCCAGATCAAATTCGGTCCCATCATACGCAGGCTCCACCGTCGGCGCGTTTGAAGCACGGCTTCCCGGGAAATGGACCGCGTAGACATCCATCCCCTGATCCAGAGCATTGTCAAAGCTGACGTTGACCGTAATCGGCGCCGCAGGCTGAATCTGAATTCCGTCCGCCGTATAGATGCTGAGGTCGAAGAGCCCCAGAACCTTTGTATTTTCCCGCGAAGGATCCGCAGCCCCCGCAGCTTCCAGCGTATCGAGCGCCTGATCCGTGTAATTCGAACACTCATCTTCGTCCACAAGCGCAACCGCGACAAACCGCGCATCCGCCGGTATGCCCGCTGACTTGTCAAATTCGATATGCAGATTGTAATCCGCCCCCTGGACCGGGATGTCCAGCGAACCGGCGGCCGGAACGATCGGAGCGGGCGTAACCGCAGGCGACGTTCCCGTTTTCTCCTCTTTGCTTTCCGAGTCCGTCACCTTACTGTCGGTTTCAGCTTCTGAGTCTGTGCTGTCGGAATCAGTCACCTCGCTGTCCGTTTCAGCTTCTGAGTCCGTGCTTTCCGAATCCGTCACCTCGCTGTCGGTTTCGGCTTCTGATTCTGTGCTTTCCGAATCCGTCACCTCGCTGTCGGTTTCAGTCTCTGATTCTGTGCTTTCCGAATCCGTCACTTCGCTGTCGGTTTCAGTCTCTGATTCTGTGCCTTCCGAGTCCGTCACCTCACTGTCGGCTTCGGCTTCTGATTCTGCGCTTTCTGAGTCCGTCACCTCACTGTCGGTTTCGGCTTCTGAGTCTGCGCTGTCGGTTCCTTCTTCCGCACTTTCCGACTCCGGCGTTTCTTCCGATTCTTCCGCAGTGCTTTCTCCTTCTTCCGCCTCTTCGATGGGCTCTTCCGGCTCGCTTATATGCTCTTCCGGCTCTTCGAGGGGCTCTTCCGGCTCGCTTATATGCTCTTCCGGCTCTTCGAGGGGCTCCTCCGGCTCTTCTGCGTTCTCCGTCCCACTTTCAGTTAATTCTTCTTCTCCTTCTTCAATGCCGCTCTCAGTTTCCTGATCCTGCAGATCCTCACCGAATTCATCGGATGATTCTGTACCTTCTCCATCAAATTCGTCAGGACCGTATACCGGCTCTTCTTCCTCAGAAGACCCGTTTTCCGGCTCATCATACTCAGTCCCTTCCTCAGAGATTCCGGATTCGTAAGGCTCCTCCCGGACTTCCGATTCTGTCAGCTCACTTCCGTTTTCTTCCTCCGGGTTCTCGGTCTCCGCCCATTCCATTCCGGGCTCTTCCTCCGGGTTTTCGGTCTCCGCCCAGTCTGTTCCGAACTCTTCCTCCGGGTTCTCTGTCTCCGCCCAGTCTGTTCCGAACTCTTCCTCTGAGTTCTCTGTCTCCGTCCAGTCACCTTCCGCGTCTTCCGCGGATGTCTCCGCTTCTTCATCCGGAGCATCCCAAAGGAACGCAATATGCCAGGGATCGAGAGCATCCACGACGAAGCCCGTCACGGCGCCTTCGTCGTCATATTCCAGGGAAGCGGCCAGCAGCTGTACGTCGTATCCGCCGCCCGGTTTCTCCGTGAACTGAGCTACGGCAGCGGCATCACAGACTTCTGCGTGATCGAATTCGATTCGGACAGAAGTATAATCCGCCGGTATGAAAGCCTCGCCGTCCTCATTGGCAAAAACAAGTTCATAAACTTTTGACCCGGCGCAATTCCAGACTGCATCCACGCTTCTGATGAGGCTGTCTGCGCTTTCAGAATACATGTCGTATTCGTCTTTACGTGACTCTTTTGTAATCTCCGTCGCATAGAGCCGGGAGCCGGCAGGAATTCGCGCAGACTCGGGAACTTCGATTTCAGCATAAAAGCTGCCGCCGCCAGCCTCAAAAGTGCCGCTGATGCCGGCCTGATCTTCTGTAAGGCCGTCGGATATTTCCTCCTCAGTGTCCGCATCATAGATGACCTCAGAGCCATCCTCTGCTTCCGGGGCATAATCCTCATCGGGATTGTCGGATGAAGGATCCACCCATTCCTCGTTCTCCTCTTCTGCCCAATCTTCCGATTCCCACTCTTCCCCTGCTTCTACGTAGGCCCCGTCTTCTCCCTCTGCCTCGCCGTTTTCTTCATAGAAGGCATCATCCGGATTGTAAAAATCTTCTTCCTCCGCTTCCTCGAGTTCTCCGCTCATTTCAGCGGGGACATCGTCAGCGTCGATTTCGTCAATGCCGTAAACAGGCCGGTTAACGGCTTCGCCGTCATCCTGGTCAGGATCCGCAAATGCTTCATCTGAAGGTATTTCCTCGAAGTCACCTTCATCGGAGGCATCAAATCCCGTATTGCTTTCAGCCGTTTCCGCAGCATTCTCACCGGACTGTATCTCTTCCACGTAAAATCCGGGCGAGTTTTCTACGGATTCACGGTCCACTGTTACAGCCGGAAGGATCAGCCAGTAGGTCGTGACAAAAACCACCGCGGCGCCGAGCACATAAACGAGCATCCGCCATTTCCGCCGGACTGCAAGTTCATCATGTATGCGCTTCAGAAAATGAATCAGATTTTTCAAAATATATATACCGCTTTCTTTAATGAGAAAAAAACGTGTCTGAGCAACATAGCAGACAGCCTCGATCCGCTGCCCTGCCGGACCTGTTCCGCGCTGCCTTTTCGGTCACACGAACGGTTATAAAAATAATTTTCCTTGATTATATTTAACCATTTTCATGAGCGGAACGCAACTGTTTTTTGCAATCAGAAGGGACTTTATCCGCATAAAAGAATTATAGCACAAAGCAGGACAGCTGACGCACAGAACCGTCCCCTTTGAGATCCGGCCTGCATTAAAAAAGAGAGCCGGGTGGCTCTCTTTTTATTTGCAGCGGGTCCGTGATCTGTCTCTTTGCCGTTCATCAGCAGACCTTATTTGCTTCGTTCACAGTTCCGTTTTCAAATCCAAGCGCGTTTTCCAGCGTGGTCCGGCTGATCGCCTGGAGGGCTTCCTCGGTAAAGAACGCCTGATGCGACGTCACGATGACATTCGGGAATGAAAGAAGCCTTGAGACGATCGAATGCTGGAGGATCTCATCCTCACGGTTCTCAAATACATTTTCGTCCTCTTCTTCATACACATCCAGGCCGACGCCAAAGAATTTCAGATCTCTTATGCCTCTGATCAGCGCATCGGAATCGATCATCCCGCCCCGGGCTGTATTGATCAGGATCGGGCACTTCCGGATCTTTTCTATGCTCTCCGAATTGATCAGATGATAGGTATCTTCAGTAAGCGGGCAATGGAGGGAAATCAGATCGCTCTCCGCAAAAATTGTATCCAAATCCACATACGTCACGAAGTCCAGATCGGGATTCTGATACTTGTCAAAGGCAATCACGTTCATGCCGAAGCCGCGGCAGATGCGGCACATCGCCGCACCGATCTTTCCGGTTCCCACTATGCCGGCTGTTTTTCCATGGAAATTGACCCCGGTCAGGCCGGTAAGCGCGAAATTGTTTTCACGAACTTTGATGTACGCTTTGTGAATCTTGCGGTTCACGGCAAGCGCCAGCGCCATCGCATGTTCGGCGATCGCTTCCGGTGAATAGCCGGGTACACGCATAACCGTAATGCCGCGCTTTTTCGCCGTTTCACGGTCCACATTATTAAAGCCGGCGCAGCGAAGCAGCACAAGCCGGACGCCGCGCTCTGCAAGCCGGTCCAGTACCGGCTCGCTGATGTCGGAACTGACAAAGGCACAAACCGCATCATAGCCTTCTGCGAGTTTCGCTGTATGTTTATTCAAATCCGCCTCCAGGTACTCGATCTCCAGTCCCGGGTACTCCTCCAGGGCTTTATTAAAAGACGTCTCGTCATAAGGCTTCGAATCGTAAAACAGGATCTTCATGATACAGGTCTTCCTTTCTCCATACTCTTTTGTTCAGACATTTCTCAGCTGAAAGCATCTCGGAAATGCTTGAGCTAACAGAATAGTACCGTATATCCGGCTCTTTTTCAATCAAATAAGAGAAGCCGGCCACCTATGCGGCCGGCTTCTCAGTGTGTGTCATAAAAACCATTTTTTCCGTTGGACCAGCATCAGCCCAGCGCCAAGGGCGAGAATGGTGCCGAGCATTGTGAAGATACGGGAGCCGGGGCCGCCGGTGGACGGAAGGGCGACACCGGGTGTATTTTCTACGGTAAAGGTTGTTGTAGTTCCTTGTGTGCCGATCGTCACATGACCGACTTTTGTCGATGCTGCTTCCTTAAACCTCAGCTTGCCGGCCCTGACTTCCTTCTCGAGAAGCTTTATACCGGTGCTGTCAATACGGACATAGAAAGCATGCTCCCCGGTGATCACATATCCATCAGGTGTCTTTGTCTCCTTAACTTCATAGCAGCCGGGTGTGATTCCGTTAAAGCTCGCCTTTCCTTCATCCCCTGTAGTTTCCGGAGCACTTGGCGATGATCCGGGTTCGTACTCAGGCCTTGTTGTATCACTGCTCGCCTTCACCGGCTGGATCGTGAACGAGGCGCCGCCTAACGGATTCGTCGTTTCGGCGTCAACTTTCAAGATATCGAAGTTGACCGTATCCTGCTTGTTGGTAATGACGCGGTCTTCCGCATTCTCTGCGCGGCCATTTACGCCATCTGCCGTCAGGTTCGTATACCCCTCATAACCGGAGATCTCTTTTACGGTATACACAATCTGAACGGTCTGGTCATCATCGCTGAACTGAGGCAGATTTCTCCACTCTGCTTTCCAGGCAGTGAATTCGCCTGATTCTTCCTGATCAAGAGCCGCTATCGCCGCCGTCTTCTCCTGCTCAGTCAATGTCTCATCAGCATTGATTTCTTCTGTCCGTGTCACCCCGTCCAGAACAACGGTCTTTCCGGTGGCTTCGTTGTCCGCAAACAGTTCAAATGTCACAGCGGCACCAGCCGGTGCACGGCCCGATGCGTCTGCATTGAGCCATTCCTTCGACGCGTCTGCATGCACCTTCCTGATCTCTGTATTGGTGATCATGGTTGTGCCGCCCTCTGTGGATACCGAGACAATATAATCATCCGTTCGATTATCCGTAACGGTCTGTCCGTTCACTTCAATTTCGGAGATCTCATAAGAGTAAACCTTGTAATGATAGGTCGTGACGCCTTCGTGCTCAATCGAAATCCGCTCATAAACAGGCAGGCCGTTCAGATTGATGGTCCATCCGCTGCCTGTCACCTGATCCGGTCGGATATTGGCGCTCGTCAGGCTCTCAACCAGTTCCGGTGCGGTGTCCTTTTTCAGTCTGTACACCAGTGTCTCAACGGCCGCATGATCGTCAATCAGGGCGTCGCGCATTTCATATACATCATCGTAATACCGCTTTCCCGCCTCCACGGCCACGCTCATGTTCCACTGGCCGTTCTCTACGGGTGTCCCTTCGACCCAAACCGATCCCGGATGCCAGGGCTGCAGCAGATATTCCACCGGATAACGGGCCTCAACATTTCGTGCGGTGTATGTAAAGCTGTCAGCGGCCGGCTTATATCCCTGTTGATTCTGGTTGCTGCTCGGCACCCGGTTGGTAAGCTGCAGCGCCGCTCCGCTCTCACCAAACAGGCTGACGTTTGCATTCAGTCGGATCCGCTTGAATGCATCGCCCACATCTGAGGGACGTGTAACGGTGAACCCGACGTCACTGCCGGGCTCCACATAGTAGATTCCGCTGAGGTCATTTTTTACGTCCGGGTCACTGATTCCGCCGTCATACAGATCCCATTTCACAGGGACGAAGGCGTCAGCGGATTTCACCCTTACCTTGAAAAGAATTTCGTCGTCATCCGACGGTTCACGATCATCCGCGTTGACCCAGGTCTTGTTTACGGTTTTGTTTTCGTGGACGTCCATATCGGAGGGAACCGGCGTATAGACTTCCTCATAGTAGTTCCTGAGCTTCACTGTAGTGTTTTGATTGGATTCAACGCCCCCGGTCACACTTGTTGTGCTCTCTGTACCATTCCAAAGATATCCCGCTATTGCGACATCTCCTTCAGCTGTTTTTTCCATGACCGTATAGCGATCGACCGGGATACCGGTAAACTGCAGCGGCTCAGAAACACTGACGTTAAATACACACTCTGTACCGGCGAAAGATCCGTCATTCTGCAGATATTGCCCTGCATTGTTTTTGATCGTGACCTTGAATTGCTTATCTTCATTTCCGGTCACTTCACCGAGCAGTTCCTTTTGGACAGTGAGATTGCCCCGGAGTATTTTGTTCGTAAACGTCACATCATTGTTCGTATTTGCAACAATAGTGCCTTCGATGGAAGAATCATCCAGACTGATCTTCGCATCATCAGGATGATTGGTTTCGATCTTGTCCAGAGTATATCCGGTTATTTCCTGTTCCACAATGTTATAGATTGTCCCGATGGGAACGTTCGCGATACTCAGTGTTTCATTCTGGGAAATCCACATCTCGGCCCAGGCATTCTTTTGATCCGCAGATTCAGTCCGGTTGCCTTTAATCGTAACAATCCGGTCCCTTGAGCCGTCATTAAACTTCAGCGTCTGACCGGTGACATTATTCGGATCAAACGTTCCGCCGGGAGTAAAGACTCCCGTAACGGAGTCAACTGTTCCTATGACCGCATCATAAGGATGCTCAAGCCCGCCGTCTTCCGTACAGATCTTTAAGTTGTTATTGTCGTCCACATAGGTCTGATAGTAATTGAAGGAATCGTCATGATAGAACAGGTTGTTCACGCCGTACCAGGGAATATGATCGCCTTCAAATACTTCCTTACCGTTTTGGAGTTCGATACGATACCCGAATTTAGTCTGATCCTCACTCAGCCGCTCACCATCATCATCGACCACAACCTTATTCAGATTGATGTAGCCGCGAAGCGTATTCTGAACCTTCAGAGAGCTGATCCCGTCGTCTTCATTCGTAATCTTCTGAATACCGGTGATCGTTCCCTGCGTATCTCTGGCAAATTCAACGCTCTGCAGCTTGCCGTCCACGAGCATCGGGTGGAAGACGGGCGACTCGAAGTCGAACTCATACCCCATTTTCGGGGATTCTTCCAGCGTATAGTCGTGGCCGTCTTCCAGAATATAATAGGTCACGGTTGTGCCGCCGGCATCCGTGTAATCAAAATGTTTTGGATATGCCTTTGTATCGAGGCCCAGCGCATTCATCCGCTCTGTACTGAGCATGAGGCCGGTTGCGATGGAAAAATCTTCCACCCAGCGCGTTCCCACCTTATGCGGCACGCCGCCGTACAGTACATTATTCTCTTCCGGCGCATCCACCCAGATGTAATCATCGGTATCCGGATTCCAGCCATTGTGCCATCCGAGCGTCACCGAGGTATATTCCTCGGTTTTCCCGTCCATATGAACGCCGAAACGAATGGAATAAGGAATCCAGTTTCCGTCTTTGTCCTTTTTCCCATACAGG
>CACXFK010000099.1 GCA_902766945.1 uncultured Lachnospiraceae bacterium
GAAGAACTTCTAAGCTCCTCAGAAATTGCTAAAAGCGTTCGAAAAAATCGCAAACTCGCTTCGCTCAGACAGTGCTGATTTTTTCGAACAACACAATTCCTGACGAGCTAAGAAGTACTAATCACTTGTGCAGATGTCTAAATTGTTTATACAATGATCTTCAAAGCACTTTTTGACTTAGTAATCATAAAAAACAGATCAGAAAAAAAGAGGGATCGAGATGGCAAGAAGAACTTTCCGCGGCGGTGTGCACCCGGCGGATAAAAAAGCGCTCTCGCGCGATGCCGCGTTCAGACGCTACGAGCCCGGCGGGCTTCTGGTATTTCCGCTCGGGCAGCATATCGGGCGTCCCGCGACGGCGGTCGTGAAAAAGGGCGACCGGGTGCTGGCGGGGCAGATCATCGGTGAAGCCAGCGGTTTCATTTCCGCAAATATCATCAGCTCCTGCTCCGGCACCGTGAAGGCAGTTGAAAAACACAGGACCGTGATGGGAGTCATGGCGGAGTCTGTCATCATTTCCAATGACGGACAGTACGAAAAGATGCCCGGAATCGGGGAAAAGGTGGACTACACCACACTGGACGGCAAGGAGATCGTGCAGAAGGTCAAGGACGCGGGAATCGTGGGCCTCGGCGGCGCGGGTTTCCCGACCAACGTCAAGCTGTCCCCGAAGAATCCGGACGGGATCCGCTATGTCATCGCGAACGGTGCCGAATGCGAGCCGTATATTACCTGTGACGACCAGCTGATGCGGACGCATGCGGACGAGATCGTGACCGGCATGAAGGTGATGATGCGCCTCTTCCCGAACGCGAAGGGAGTCGTGGTGATCGAGGACAACAAGCCCGAAGCGATCGCCGCGATGCAGAAGGCGTGTGAGACGGAGAGCGACATCTCGGTCAAGGTGGTTCCGATCAAGTACCCGCAAGGCGGTGAAAGAGAGATCATTTCGGTCGTGGCGGGCATTGATATCAAGGCGTCCCAGCTGCCGGCTGACGCGGGCTGCATTGTGGACAACGTCGCGACGATTTACGCCATTTATCAGGCGGTCTGCGAATCGACGCCGCTGATGGAGAAGGCGGTGACCATTTCCGGAGAAGCGGTGGCGGAGCCTTCCAACCTGATCGTGCCGATCGGCACCCTGGTCAGCGAGCTGTTCGATGCCGCGGGCGGCGCGAAAGAGGGCACGGTTCCGGTCAAGGTTTTGAGCGGCGGTCCGATGATGGGCGTCGCGCTCGCGACTACGGAAGTGCCTCTGCAGAAGAACAACAACGCGTTTACATTCCTTAAGGAAGACGAGGTGGCGGCCGCCGAAAAGCAGCAGACCGCCTGCATCCGCTGCGCGCGCTGCGTCCATGTATGTCCGCTGGGGCTCAACCCGCAGATGATGGCCGTGGCCGCGGAACGCAAGGACTATGAACGCTATGAGAAGGTCCTCTACGGACTGGAATGCATTTCCTGCGGAACCTGTACATTTACATGTCCCGCGAAACGCCCGCTGATGCAGCTCTTCAAGGAAGCGCGCAACGACATCATGGCCGCGAAGGCCGTGAAACGCGCGGAAGAGGCGGCAGCGGCAGCGGCTCTTGAGAAAGAGGCGGCCCAGAAGCGTCAGGAAGAGATCGACGCGGCGGTCGCGGCGGCTCTGCGCGTAAGAGAGCCCGGCAAGAACCTGGCAAGGGCCTCCGAGGCGGAACAGCGCCTGGCAGCCCAGAGCGAGGCCGTCAACAACGTGGATGAGAAGGTGGAAGCGAGCGTCAAGACCGCCATCAAAGAGGCTGAGGCGGATCTGGCCAGCAACGCGAAAACCACTTTGGGAAATAAAGTCACCGACGCGGTGAGGGCGGACATCGCCGATACGTCGAGTGAAGAAAAGCCCGTCAAAGCAGTCGGAAAGGAGGATGTGAAATGAACCAGATCTATCATGTATCCTCCAGCCCGCATGTAAGGAGCAGGCTGCAGACGGGGCCGGTGATGTACAACGTCATCATTTCCCTTCTTCCCGCGACATTGGTGGGCATCTGGCGCTTCGGCGTCCGCGCGGGAATCATCGTATTTCTGTCGATTCTTGCGGCGGTGGCGTCGGAAGCCATTTGCTGCAAAATCATGAAGAAGGAACTGACGATTAAGGACGGCAGTGCGGTTGTGACGGGACTTCTGCTTGCGCTCTGTCTGTCTCCGCTGGTTCCGTTCTATATTCCGGTACTCGGCGCCGTGTTCGCGATCGTGGTCGTCAAATGCATGTTCGGCGGCCTCGGCAAGAACTTCATCAACCCCGCCCTTGCGGCCAGATGCTTCCTGCTGATCTCGTTCAGCGGAACAATGACGACCTACGGTGTGGACGGTGTCAGCTCCGCGACTCCGCTTGAGGTCCTGAAAGGCGGCGGCGCGGTCAATGTCACACAGATGTTCCTCGGAACCTCCACCGGCGTCATCGGATGCTCGGCTCTGGCTCTCTTGATCGGCGGCCTTTATCTGTGGATCAGCGGAGGCATTACCTGGGAGATTCCGGCTTCGATGATCGGGGCGTTCGGCATTTTCATGATCCTCTTCGGAGGGCAGGGCCTTGACGGCAAA
>CACXFK010000100.1 GCA_902766945.1 uncultured Lachnospiraceae bacterium
AAAAGCACTCCGTGCAGGATGCGCACTCGCACGCAAGGAAGATGTCGCTGCGCGACCGTGCTCGGCGCGCAAAGCAGGCAAGCCTCTTATGATTGAGGGGATGGGGAGTTGAAGCAGGCTTGCCTGCTTTGTTCTCACCCCTTCCTTATTCCATGCCGCGCCGCGTTTTGTTATAATAAACCGGACCAATCCTTTTTTCACCGGAGGGAGTGCGTATGCTGAAGGTTTTGATCGCCGACGACGAACAGCTCATCTGCCGTATGATTCAGAAGATGATTGACTGGGAAGGCAAAGGACTTGAACTGGCCGGCATGGCGGAAAACGGTCTTGAGGTGCTTGATAAGATCGAAACACTGAAGCCGGACATCGTCATCACCGACATCCGGATGCCCGGCCTCGACGGCCTGGAGATGATCCGGGAAGCGATGAACCGCAGCCAACAGCTGGATTTCATCATCATCAGCGGATACCGGAATTTTGAATACGCCCATCAGGCCCTGACACTCGGCGTCCGGCATTACCTGCTGAAACCGATCGACGAGAACGAATTGTCCGACACACTGGACCGGATCATCGCCGAGCGGAGGAAGACGCAGGCGGACGAGGAGAGCGCGGAGGAGATGAAAGCGCAAAGGGAGACGCAGCGCCGCTCCGTCCGGCAGCATTTTCTGAATTCGATTCTTCGGGGGAGCAGTATTACTCCGGAAGAGGAAGAACTGTCGGAGACAGAGCTTCTGGAGTTCCGAGATGCCCGGTATCTGGCGTTTTTTGTCAAAGCGGACTGGACGGAAGAAGGAGAGATCGCGGCGGGGCTTCTCGGAATCCTGCTCGCCCTGATTGAAAAAGAGGAGTCGGAGTGGGGCTGTGAGTTCGTGAACACACAGGTGAAGAGCGGCATCATCTCCGTGATCAACTATCCGGCCGGGGCAAAAGAAGCGCATCCGGAGGACATGGAGCAGGTCTTTACGAAGTGCCGGAAGGAGATGGACAAGTTCGCGGGCTACTCGGTCACGTTCGGCGTGGGCACGGAAAAAGATGATATATCCAAAGCCAGAGAGACGATCGACGAGGCGGTAAAAGCGGTCAAATGCCGCATCCGGAAGGGCATCGACAGGGTGATCTACTATGATCCGGCCCTGCGGCGCGCCGACATGGGCGCACTCTTTCCGGCTGCCGAACGCGCGGGAACGCGGAGAGCCGTCGAAGCGGTTGACTACGAGGCCGTGAAAAGTGATTTCGACATGGTGACAGAGCGCCTCATGGAGGACGTCCGGCACTCGCCTCTCGATGTCTTTGAAGTGATTGAGACGTTTACGGGACTGATCCTGGAGGTGCTGAAGGAAAATGGTGTCCGTGAAGCGCTTCTCACTGAATTCCGGGGGCATGTCGATCTTCTGATGGATCAGAGCACGACCGAAGCCGGCATGAATCACCGGTTCCGCGAGGAGATCGGGAGCTGCTTCCGGAAGATTATCGCCGAGCGCAGACAAAGCGGGCAGGCTCCGGTCAGGGAGGCAAAGGCTTATATGACGCAGCATTTTGCCGGGAATCCTACACTTGAGGAAGTGGCCGGAGCCGTCGGCATGAGCCCTGCGTATCTCAGCACGCTGTTTAAGAAAGAAGTCGGGATCGGGTTTACCGATTACCTGACCCAGCTCAGGTGCGAGGAGGCCAAGCGGCTGATGCGGGAGAGCGATGAATCCATGTCGCTGATCGCGGAAAAAGTCGGCTATCAGGACGCGAAATATTTCAGCCGGATTTTCCGGAAAACCGTCGGCATCAAGCCGAGCGAGTACCGCCGGCTGTACCGCTGACGCGGGCACGGGGAGTAAGAGATGACCGGAACGATCAATATCATCCTTATAGCTGCGGTGGTTCTGCTTTCCGCTGTACTGCTGTATCTTCTGCTGTATGTCCAGCGGGCTCAGAAGATTTTCAGGCGGAAGCGGCCGGCAGGCGCGCGGGGGATTGTGCCGATGCGCGAGCTCGACCGCATTTTCCTGGAAACGGAGAACGAGCGGACAGTTCCGCGCGGCGGAGACAGCGGGCAGCGCGATCTGGAGCTTCTGGAAACCAGGATGAAATTTGCGCAGCTGCAGAATCAGATTAATCCGCATTTCCTTTACAACACGCTGGAAAACATCCGTGCCCGCGCGCTGCTCGACGACAACGCGGTGATCGCGGATATGACGGAGGCGCTGTCCAGGTTTTTCCGCTACAATATCAGCAAACGGACCGATGTGGTCAAGCTGTCGGAGGAGCTGGACAACATACGGGTCTATATGCACATCCAGCAGTACCGGTTCTCCAATAAATTTGACTTCCAGGTGTATTTCCATGACGGGGATCCGTCCGTGACGGAAGCGCTCATTCCGAAGATGACGCTGCAGCCGATCGTGGAAAATGCGATCTTCCACGGGATGGAGAGCAAGATCGGAAAGGGGCACATCGAGATCCATATCGAATCCGACGAGACCTGCGTGTTTGTGCTGGTGGAAGATGACGGCTGCGGCATGAGTCCGGAGCAGCTTCAGAAGCTTCAGGATTCTCTCGCGGGCAGCCCGGACGGAGTCTGGGAGACCGGAAACGGCAGCGACGGCATCGCGATGCGGAATGTCAACAACCGGCTGAAGCTGTTTTTCGGAGAGGAGTGCGGCATCACGGTTTCCAGCACCGAAGGCGTAGGCACGGAAGTGGAGCTGACCCTGCCGCGCAGGGCGCCGTCGGAGATACGGGAAAGCGGGACTTAACAGGCGATGAAAAACGAGTACCTTTCAATCTGGAATCTGGTGCTTTTGGAAGAGGAAGCGGTGCTTGACCGCTTCCATCTTCGCTTGTCCAGAGGCGATTTCGTGGAAATGCTCGGCACCGAAGGGGCCGGCAAGACGTCCGTCGCCTCTTTTTTTTGCGGGCGAAGCAGGATCGGAAGCGGTTTCGTGCGGGTCGACGGGCATCGCATCCCGGCCGGTGAAACCTATCCCTCTGACGGGATCGAATGCATCGGGCCGGTTCCTTCTGTCGCGGAGAGTCTGTCCGTTGCGGAAAATGTGATGCTCCTGTCGCACAGGCGGAGAATCCACGGACTCGTGCATCATACGGACCTGGAGCGCCGCACCAGCTTCCTGCTCTCCGAGATGGGACTGCCGTTCCGGGCGGATGCCCCGGTTCATATGCTCACGGAAGGGGAAAAGAGAGCTGTCGAACTGATGCGCGTCGTGCAGAACGAGACGCCGTTTCTCTTCGTCGACGACATTTTTTCCACCCTGGGCCAGGAGGACATGCAGATGATCGGCACCTGCCTGCACTTTCTGAAGGAGAGAGGCGTGACGATTCTGGTCCTCGGGAGCGGCATGCCGCATTTTCAGGATATGAGCGACCGGGTGGTCGTGATGAGAGGCGGGCGGAACGTCCGCACATTTTATAAAGGATCCTTTGACCGCGGCGAGTACGTCAGGTGGATGTTCGGCGTGACCGACCCGGCTTCTGTCCGGGCGGAGGCCGTATCCCTGCTCGGGGGGAGGAGCGGCCATGCACCGGCTGTTCGGACAACGGACGGACGGAACGGCGGTGCGGAAGAGAAGAAAGGGACGGTCATCTTCAGAGCCGAGGGTGTCCGCGGCTCCTCGGACATGCCGCATTCATTTGAGGTGTGCGGCGGAGAGATCGTCGGGCTGTATGATATGAATAACCGCGCGAACCGGGAGATCATCCGTCTGGTCACCGGCGAGACACCGCTTGAGGACGGGGCGTTCTATCTAAAGGGAGAGCCTTTTCATCCCTCTACGACGGAGCACGCCATACGGTGCGGCATCGGCTATATCCCGAGAGAGATCGGGCGGGCCGCGGCCGTTCCGCGGATGAGTTACGGCGAAAACCTGGCCCTGCCGGTTATGCGCCGGAAAGGGGTGTTCGCATTGAAAAACCGCCGCGTCGTCCGATTCCTCTCGTCCGAATACGGGAAGGAGATGGACGGGGATGTCCGCGATCCGTCCTTCATGGAGGAACTCACGCAGAGGGACCGCATGCGGATCGTCATGCAGCGCATGCTCCTCATGCGGCCCGCGCTCCTTTTGATCGAGGATGCCATCAGCGATATGAACGTCGGCATGCTGAAGATCCAGACCGAGTATCTCGCCCGTCTGACCGGGGAAGGGTGCGCGGTTCTCATCTCATCCCCGAACCTCCAGGCCATCCGGCAGGTCTGCGACCGGATCGTCGTCCTGAATTCCTGAAGAATCGAAAAATAGTCCACCTTTTCGGAAGTCTGTCTCATTGCCATAAAAGCGGATTTCCTCTATTCTTTTTACAGACAGACGAACACCGGCGCTGCTTTAAGCAGCCGGCAGATGAAAGGAGAACAAATCAAATGAAAAAGCGGATGATCAGCGTCATTCTCACAGCGGTACTTACGATGGGCCTTCTGATGGGTTCCGTTGCGACCGCACACGCAGATGAAGCAGCAGAGTCCAGAAGCGGTCTCAAGATCGGTATGACGGTCCCGGCTGTCAGCAGTGATTTCATGGTTGCGCTTTCGGACATCCTTCGCGGCTATCTTGAGGATCAGGGCCACACGGTTCAGTTCGACTCAGCCGACGGCGATGTGACAAAGCAGATCACACAGGTTGAAAATGATATTCAGATGGGCTGCGACGCACTCGTGATCTGGCCGGTGAACGGCGAAGGCATGGCTGCGACCGTTTCCAAGGCAGTCGAGCAGGGCATCCCGGTTCTGGCATTTGCGAATGCGATCCCGGGCTCTTCCGCAGATCAGGTTGCGGCGGATGACAACGAGATGGGTACGGCTGAAGCTGAACTCGCTGACGAATGGATCAACAAGACATTCCCGGATGCGGGCGACGGCGAAGTGAAAGTGTTCGTGATCACAGCTTCCAATACACCGCAGGCGGTGGACAGAAGCGAAGGCATGCAGAAGATCGCCGAGATGAACAGCAAGGTCAATATGATCACGGCTGACGTGGACTGGGACAGCCCGAGCGGATCTTCCGCACTTGTTGAGAATACTCTGATGACAAACCCGGACATCAAAGTCATCATGACACCCGGCGGAACAGTCGGTGTCGCTGCGAACAACTTTGCCATGAGCGGCAATGCGCAGATCGAAAACAGAGATGAATTCGCAGTCTTCACAGTCGATGAGACTGAAGAAATCGATGCGGCTGTCGCCGGCTCCGCAGATGGGAGCGCAGTGCTTCGCGGCACGATTTCCATGGGTACGTTCGATGATACACTGGCCGATTTCGCAAAGGCCATCCAGCCGTATCTTGACGGCGGTGAGATGCAGCAGGTTGACGGATCCGCTTTCAAGGTCACTCCCGAGAGCCTTGCGGCAGCCGGAGAAGAATCTGCGGAATCCGCAGCGGAATCCGCAGCAGAATCTGCAGCTGAATAAAACCGATCAGACATGAAAAGGCAAAGCTCCTGTGGAATGCCACGGGAGCTTTTCTTAAGAAAGCTGAAGAACCTTATAAAAG
>CACXFK010000101.1 GCA_902766945.1 uncultured Lachnospiraceae bacterium
ACCGGACTTCCCGTCCGCTTCGCCGCATCGAAAATCATCGAGGGCGACGAGATGATCCTCGCGCAGCTGAAGCTGGACCAGAACGAGAAAGAGACGCTCGAGCACATCGTCCTCCAGATGGAAAAAGAGCGCGGTCTGGACAAGAGCGCGGCGATCGCGGACATGCGCTTTTCCTTTATTGAAAAGGTCTGCGAAGCGTGCGTCACCAAACCGGAGGAAAGTAAAGAGCACGCCCGGTCGGAAAAAATCGATCATATCCTGACGGGCCGTTATACGGCGATCCCTGTCTTCTTCGGGATCATGCTGCTCGTCTTCGTCCTGACCTTCAACCTGATCGGCCCCTTCTTCCAGGATCTGCTTGAACAAGGGATCGACGTTCTGTCGTCTCTCGCCGATAGGGCGATGGCGCGGGGCAATGTCAATCCGGTGATCCAGAGCCTTGTGCAGGACGGTCTCTTCGAAGGCGTCGGCAGCGTGCTGAGCTTCCTGCCGATCATCGTCATCATGTTTTTCTTCCTGTCCCTGCTTGAGGACAGCGGCTATATCGCGCGCGTCGCATTTGTCAGCGACAAGCTGCTGAGAAGAATCGGCCTGTCCGGCCGCAGCATCGTGCCGATGCTGATCGGTTTCGGCTGCACGGTTCCCGCGGTTATGTCCACGAGGACATTGCCCAGCGAGCGCGACCGCCGGATGACGATTCTTCTGACCCCGTTTATGAGCTGTACGGCCAAGCTGCCGATCTACGGATTTTTCGTCAGTGCCTTTTTCCCCGGACATGGCGGGCTGATCATCACGCTGCTTTATGTGGCAGGCATCCTGACCGGCATCATCACCGCGCTCCTCATGAAGAAGACGATGTTTAAGGGAGAAGCGGTTCCGTTTGTGATGGAGCTTCCGAATTACCGGCTTCCGAGTCCCCGCAACGTGCTGCAGCTGCTCTGGGAAAAGGCAAAGGATTTCCTGCAGAGAGCCTTCTCGGTGATCCTGATCGCCACCATCATCGTGTGGTTCCTGAAGAGCTTTAATTTCAGGCTGGATTACGTAGATCAGTCCGAGGGAAGCATTCTGGCCGCTCTCTCCGGCGTCCTGGCTCCTGTTTTCAAGCCGGTCGGACTTGGCGACTGGCGCATCGTCACCTCCCTCATCAGCGGATTCATGGCCAAAGAGAGCGTCGTTACGGTCCTCAAAGTCCTGTTCGGAGAAGCCGGAGGCGTCCGCGCGTTCATGGGAAACCTGACCGCTGTGTCGCTCCTCGTCTTCAGTTTGCTTTACACACCGTGTGTGGCCGCCATTGCCTCGATCAAGAGAGAGCTCGGCAGCCGCTGGGCGATCGGCGTCGTGCTCTGGCAGTGCGCGATCGCCTGGGTCGCCGCGCTGATCGTCCGGCTGATCGGGATGGCCTTCGGGATGGCCTGACAAAATAAGAAAGGAATGCATATGAACGTCTGGGATCTTGTCATTCTCGCCGCCGTGGCCGTCTCCGCGGCGCTGGCGATCCGGTCTGTATGGAAGAACCGCGGCAAGGGCTGCCCGGGAAGCTGCGACGGATGCACCCGCGCATGCGGGCGGAAATCAGGGAGTCTGTGATATGCTGAACATCGTGATCGTCCTCATCATAGCGCTCCTTGCCGCATGGGGCGTGCGCCGCATGGTCATCCGCAGCCGGAAGGGCGGCGGATGCTGCGGAGAGCATGAAGTATCTGAAAAACGGACCGGATCTGCGGACCGGAATAAGAAGGAGTATCCTTACAAGGTGACACTTTCCATCAAAGGGATGACCTGCCGGAACTGCGCGGCCAAAGTGGAAAATGCCCTGAATGCCCTGCCCGGCATCTGGGCCGCGGTCCATCTGTCCTCCGGCACAGCGTCGGTCCGGCTGAAATCGGAAGTGGATGAAGCGGTCCTGAAGCAGGCCGTTGCGGGCGCCGGTTATCTCGTCACCGAGATCCGGCAGTAACATGCAAAGGACTGTACACTGAAAAGAAGGCCTCCGGCGTTTCCGCCGGAGGCCTTCTTTATTTGTAAACGGGATCTTCGATAATCAAACCGCCCTCGGATCAGATCCGAAGAGCTGCATAGTAACCCTGGTTGATCGCGTGATAGATCTGGCCGACGTTGCTGCAGTCGCCGATCACCGCGTACTCGTCCACCTCGTCCGTCAGCGCGTCAACAGCCGCATACGGAGCGCGGAATCCCAGAGCGCAGACGACCGAGTCAGCCGCGATGACGAACTCTTCTCCGCCGCGCTGTACCTTGACGCCTTCCGGAAGGATCTCCATGACCTTTGTATCCACATAGCAGGTCGCCGCTTTGTTCACTTCCGGCATGAGGCCGCCGCGATAGAAGGAGTTGACTTCTTCCGCAACCGCTTTCTTCATCTCGATGATCGAGACTTCATGTCCTTCGTGCGCGAATGCGATCGCCGCTTCGGCGCCGACAAGACCGCCGCCCATGATCGCGACCTTCTTGCCGAGCTTTTCGGGATGCAGTTCCGCTTCAATCGCCATCACGACGTTGCTGCCGTCGATGCCCTTGATCGGCGGAACGAGCTCGTTGGAGCCGATGGCGACAACGAGGAAGTCCGGATCAAACTCGCGGACATATTCCGGAGTGACTTCCGTGTTCAGGACCACCTTGACGCCGGCGTCCTTTGTGCGGCGGATCAGGAGCTCGCGGAGCTTCGCGATATCTTCCTTGAAATAAGCCGCTCCTGCGGGATGCAGATTGCCGCCGAGTTTCTCAGCCTTCTCAACCAGCGTGACGTCATGACCGCGAAGCGCTGCGGTGATCGCCGCTTCCATACCGCCGGGGCCGCCGCCCGCGACGAGCACCTTCTTCAGAACGGCCGGTGCCGGATGGCCGTATTTCTCGGTCAGCTGCTGGCCCATCGTCGGATTGACCGTACACTTGACCGTTTCACTCTTCGATGTTTCGCCGAAGCACTCATAGCAGCGCAGGCACGGCGTGATGTCGTCGGCCTTGTCGTGCAGTGCCTTGTACGGGATATACGGATCCGCGAGCAGAGCGCGTCCGATCTCCACGATATCCGCATCGCCGGAAGCGATGATGCGTTCCATCTGGGCCGGGTCGTTGAGCGATCCGACGCAGGCAACCGGCTTCTTGACATTTTTCTTGATGCCGGCGGCGAGATAGACGTTGACGCCCCTCGGATAGAAAGCCGACGGATGCGTGCGGCAGAACATATCCGGATCTTCATGATTGCCGCAGGAAATGTTGAAGAGATCCACCTTATCCTCGATCATCTTCGCCACTTCGATGCACTGCTCGGCGTTCAGCCCGTCCGGCTTCAGGTCATCGCCGGAGAAACGACATTCGATCGGGAACCTCGGGCCGACCGCTTTGCGGATCTCATCGAGAGCCAGCATCAGGAAGCGGGCGCGGTTTTCAAGGGAGCCGCCGAATTCGTCGCTGCGGTTGTTGGTCGGGGCAAGGAACTGGGACATCAGCCAGCCGTGCGCCGCGTGCATCTGCACCATGTCAAAGCCGCAGTCCTTGACCAGCTTTGCGGCCTTTCCGTAGGCTTCGATGATTTCATAGATCATTTCCTTCGGCATCTCAAGCACTTCGCCGGCCGGAGTCATTTCCGCGATCGGTCCGTAAGCCGGGCCGTTGTCGTACTGGTCGCCGCCGACTGACGCGAGACCGCCGTACTTGCCGCCGTGAGAGAGCTGGATATTGGCATAAGCGCCGGCATTGTGGATCATTCGGGTCGCTTCCGCCAGCATCTGCTTGACGCCGAACGAATCGAGCTGCAGCTGCTTGTTGTGGGAACGGCCTGTCGCGGAGTGCACGATGGCTTCTCCGTATGTGACGACGGCAGCACCGCCCTTGGCTTTCTCTTCGAGATAGGCCGCCATTTCCGGTGTCATGTGGCCTTCCGGCGTGATCATGCTCGGAGATGTCGGAGCCGCGATAATGCGGTTTTTCAGTTTCAGGTTGCCGATGCGGATCGGCTCAAACAGGTGCGGATAGCGCTGCTTTCCGGGACAACATTTTGCTGACATGGCCTTACCCTCCGTTTCAGTCTTGGGATATGTGTTTTGCCTTATTTACGAACCTTCCACAGATACTTGCCCGGCTTGCCGGCAAGATAAGCGTTCACTTCTTCCGCCATCATGCGGCCTGACCAGCCGTCGACGTCAGTTGTAAGACCGGCCATGTGCGGTGTGCAGACGACGTTGCGCATCTTGAGAAGCGGATGATTGGCCGGAACCGGTTCCTTCCAGTAAACGTCCACGGCTGCGCCGGCGATCTCGCCATTTTCCAGAGCTTCGATGAAGTCCTTCTGATCGATGACGTAAGCGCGGGCCGTATTGATCACATAGGCGCTCTTCTTCATCTTCGAGAACCAGTCCTTGTTGACGATCGCTTTGCAGGACGGGATGGTCGGCAGATGAATGCTGATGATGTCGGACTCGGAAAGCATCGTATCGAGATCCACTCCGCGGGCCCCGTCAGCCTTTGCGAGTTCTTCATTCAGATAAGGATCGTATGCGAGGATTTCCATGCCGAGAGCCTTCGCGCGGATCGCGACTTCGCGGCCGATCGCGCCGTAGCCGGCGATGCCGAGCTTCTTTCCGTACAGCTCAAAGCCGATGCCGTAATCCATGAACGGATGGTTCTCATCGAGCGGTCCGAAGGTCACGTTCTTGACATCCGGTACATCGTAGATGTCGCACGCTTCGCCCGTGTGCTCACCCTTCTTAAGGCCAGCGTAAGACAGCGCGAGGTTTCTCGCAACCGCGATCATAAGGCCGATCGTGAACTCGGCAACAGCCACGCGGTTGCGGCCCGGCGTGTAGGAAAGTGAAAGGCCGGCTGCCTGGATCGCATCGAAATCAACCGTTGCCGGTGTGCCCTTCGCGACGCCGATGAACTTCATGCCGGCATCTGCCCATGCCTTGATCGTGTCCGCTCCGGCATATTCGTCACCGAGCACGATGATCTCGTTGCCCATGCATTCTTCGCGGGTCATCTCTTCCGTGACGTTGCCCTTGCCGTGCTTCAGCTCGCCGCAGATCGTGATCTCGCACTGTTCTTTGATCGGAGCAAGCAGTTCGTCAGAGATCGGGGTGCAAAGTGCCATCTTTTTCATGATACAGATACCTCCATTTTTATGTGTCGTTATATGGTGAATGGATACAGTTTACGCTCTTTTCTTACCGGGCCCCATCATAATCAGGGCCGCAATCACAGCTGAGATGACCATGCCGGCCACATCCGTTGCAAATACGTTTTTCGCAGTGGCTTCTCCGAAGAACGCGCCGGCTGCCGTGTTCAGCAGGAACGGTGAGATCAGCTGGCCGATGCAGGAGAAGCAGGTAAAGACGCCGGACGCCATCGCGGCCGCAACCGGCGGCACCGCGTTGGACACCTCGACCATCGCCGTCGGGATGAACGCGCCCTGTGAGAAACCGCAGAGAAGCGAACCGATGCACATCATCGGGAAGTTCGCCGGGAAGAGCACGAGGATCAGCGCGCCGAGGGCGAAGGAAAGCATCGCACAGGAAAGCGTCGCTTTCTTTGTGATCCTGGTCACAAGTCCCAGAAGGAGTCCGATGATGATCTGCGCCACCGAGAAAATGCCGGTCAGCGTACCCGCTGCGGAAGAGCTCCCGGTATAATTCTCCGCCAGAAACATCGAGATGTTCGTCGTGTAGCTGATGAGGAAGATGTACTCGAGAAGCCCGAGGAACGCCACCTGGAAGACCCGTCCGTTGACGCGGACCTTGTTGTCGCCTTCCGCTTTTGCCACGCCGGTCTCCGGCAGGCAGATCAGGATCAGCACGAAGCTGATGGCGCCGATGATGTTGATGAAGTAGGAATTCGTGAAGCCGGAAGCGCCGAGCCAGCCGGCTCCGGCCGTCGTGATCGCGATGCCGGTCCCGACGCTGGCGGACTGGACGCCCATAGCGACGACGCGGGCGTCACCTTCAAACCACTCTGCGACAACGGCTGTGTTGAGGGCTGTCGCAAGGCCGAGTGAGAAGCCGTAAACCATACGCATCGCGAGAAGCAGTCCGAAGCTGTCCACGAAGTAAGGAATGATGCCGGTGACAAACGCGACCGCCGCGGCGATGAGAAGCAGCTTCTTCTTGCTGATCTTCGTGACAAGCACGCCGCTCACGAGTGCGAAAACCATGCCGACCAGGGAAGGAGCGGTGATCAGCATCTGCACGAGTGACGTGCTGACCGATGAGAAATGCTCCTGGATCTGTGCCAGCACCGGTGACGGCCCGAACTGCAGGCCCTGAAGGAAGCTGATGCACGCGATCGTGATGAAGATGCGGATTTTCTTTGACTGACTCAAGCCCTTTTCCCCCTACATGTTTGTTTCCTTGACTATCACCAGAATACCGTTTTCCAAGGGAGAAGAACAGGACAAATCATACCCTATTGTCGAAAATAAACAGTTTTGCCGGATGTGTTTAAAAACCGGACCGGAATCATGTGTTCCGGTCCGGCTCATGGTCATTAATACGCTTTCTTCAGGATTTCGATGACGTCTTCCTTCGTGACGCCCTGTCTCGGATTGAAGCCGAGCACCGGCTCTTTGAGCACGTCTTCGGCAAGTCTGTCAAATGCCTCTTCCGGCACGTTCTGCTCTTTCAGCGTCCGGATGCCGAGCTTGACGCAAAGTGCTTTCAGGGCATCCGCGAGCAGATATTTGTCCTTCTCAAGATCGCCGCTGACCGGCAGATCGATCGCCTTTGCGAGCTCCACCATTTTCTCCGGGCACGCTTCCGCGTTATAAGCCATGACGTACGGCAGCACGCAGGCATTGGCCATGCCGTGTGCGAGGCCGAAGTGCGCGCTCAGCGTATGCGCGATCGCGTGGACAAAGCCGAGGTTGGCGTTGGAGAAGCCGAAGCCGGTGATGATGCAGCCGAGCATCATCTGCTCTCTGGCGTCCATATCCGATCCGTCCGCAACGGCCTTCGGGAGGTTGTTGTAAAGGATCTTCAGTCCGGCGAGCGAGTTGTACTCGGTCAGCGGAGAAGCCATATTGGAAATGTAGCTCTCAACCGCATGCGTGATCGCGTCCATACCGGTCGCCGCCGTTACGCTGACCGGCATCGTCTTCGTGAACTCCGGATCCGCGATGACGTCGGAGGCGACGATGTTGTTGTCGATGACGACGTACTTGATGACCTTCTCGGTATCGATCAGGGCGCTGACATTGGTGATCTCGCTGGACGTGCCGGCTGTCGTCGGGATCGCGACGAGCGGAAGGCAGGGATGCTTGACCATGTTCATCCCGCCGTAATCTCCGATGTGGCCGGGATTGGTCATCAGGACGTTGACGGCCTTCGCAAGGTCGATGCTGCTGCCGCCGCCGACGGCCACAAAGCCTTCCACGCCTTCTTTTCTGGCGATCTCCGCCGCGCTTTCAACCACTTCATTTGTCGGATTGGGGATCACGCCGTCAAAGATGACGTAACCGATTCCGGCCTTCTCGACCTGAGCCACAATCTGTTCCGCGATGCCGGCGGCCTTGACGCCTCCGTCATAGACGATCATGACCTTCTTAAGGCTGTATCCGCCGAGAATCTCCGGCAGCTTCTCAGCCGCGCCGCGGCCGAACGTGATGTTGCTCTTTACGAAGAAATTAAAGCTCATACCTTCCTGCCTCCATATCATAAAATTAAAAAATGATCCATGTAACCTGCGTCCAGTTTACCTGCATTTTCCCGCAAAAAACAGAACAGTCCGGCGCACTGTGTCAGAATTGAACAGATTGCTCCGAACTGTTTGATTCATTATGCTGATTACGCCTCTTTCGGATTGATCTTCTCCTCGAAATCCGGGTCCGTCGCGCGCCGGTAAGACAGGTAGGCGGACCCGACGCGCATCGTATTCAGCAGATTGACGATATCATCTACCGAGAGATACTCTTCGCTGTCCGCCGGATTCTCAAGCCAGGACTGGGCCGAGAGAATGTGAAGCTCCATAAAGACTTTCAGAAAATGCTCCCTGAGTTCGTCATTGGCCGTGCCGTCCGCTTCCATCACCTCTTCGATACAGCCCTTGAGGACCGCCTTCAGCTTTTTCACAAAATAGGCGTCGCCGTTTTTCCTGTCGAGAAGAGCCATCATCGCGTCGCGGTGATCCCGGCAGAACTCAAACCAGATCGTAAACGTCCTGGGCGGTCCGTACCGGAACTTTGTCAGGAAGTCTTCCCTCCGGAAATGGCACCCTCTCTGCTTCGGCACCTTCTCCATCCGCGCCGTGAGATCGGTAATGAGGGAGTGCTCCAGCTGTTCGACGAGATCGTAAATATCGCTAAAATACTGGTAGAAAGTCCCTCTGGTGATCTCGGCCTTCCGGCAGATCTCGATCACGGAGATCTTCTCCCACGGCTTCTCTTCCATAAGGGAAAGAAACGACGTGACGATATGCCGCTTGGTATTCTCGGATTTGTGGGTCCGCTGGTTCTCTGTTCCTCTTGCCATAATTCCTCTCCGTCGATCGTAACATCAGGAGTCAACTGATTGTCTGCTCTAAGAACAGCATACAGCATTTTGTCATCAAAATCGAACACTTTTTTAAAATCTGTTCAATTTTAATGCTGAATGCATCCGGCAGATCACCGGATGATCCGATAGTAATCCTTCTTATGCTCGATCGGAGCCGGGAACCCGTTCGCCGGATAGCCCAGGATGACGTTGCCCACGCCGATATAGTCGCCTTCATATCCGGCTTCTTTCAGAAGCGCCTTGCCGAGGTCGTCCTCCAGCATGCCGTCCGCGCGGTTGATCCAGCGGCCGCCGAGGCCGAGCGCATAAGCCGCGTTCAGCATATTTCCGATGCAGAGGGAGCCGTCCTTGACGGCGTCCGGCGTGGCCGTGCTGGCCGCAACGACGATCACGGTCGGAGCGCCGTAGAAGACGTCCCATCCCTCCGGAGCACCGGCGATTTTCGCGTTCAATGCGCAGAGCTTATCAATCCACTCGCGGTTCTGTACGACGATGAAAATGGCGCTCTGCTTGTTGCCGCCCGAGGAAGCATTCATGCCGGCTTCCAGCACTTCCATGAGCTCTTCGTCGGAGATCTGCTCCGGCTTGTATTCCTTGACGCTGCGTCTGTTCTTCAGATCCTGTAACGTTTCCTTCATGAATCAATTCCTTTCTTACTTGCTCTGTTATGATGAATCAATGGGGGCAGATCAGTAGTACGGCCACGGCTTCAGGCGGTTGTCACCGCTCCGGTCCGGTTTGCCGAGCGTGACCGTTCCGGTCGCGGCCCATTCGCATCCGCGGACATATAAGCCCAGATAGTCAAAGCGT
>CACXFK010000102.1 GCA_902766945.1 uncultured Lachnospiraceae bacterium
CTGGAAGCTCCGCCGGTTACATTTTCAAGTGCTGCATCATTAATCTTGTTCATCATATCGCTCATTGTTTTTTCTCCTTTTCATCTCTTTCTTTTATTGTCGCCGCTTATGTTGCGGTGCTGTTGTTCATCTGACGTGTATCATCATAACACGGGCTTTATCATAGTAATGGCACACAAGAGATTATGTTTTTGAGATTTTTTTCTTTCTTGCCGCAGCATACGCTTTTTTATCGATACTGCCCGCTGCTATTTTCTGCTCAATCCAAAGCTGCAGCGTTTCTACTGTGATGGATATTTTCTCAAGTTCATCTTGTATCTCTATGAAATCCGCCACCTCATTATTTTCAATGACGCCATCCGCCGTGATCTCGATTAATCTCTCCTGTTTCTTCTGCACAGAATTCAGAGAAGCAAGCATCTCCAGCACAATTTGCGAGAGATCCTTTACTTTGATCTCCGGCACATACTGCTTTCCGATCGCGCATTCATGCGCACAATAATAATTGCAAAGGTACGGCGTCTGATACTTCTCTGCCATCACCATGATCTCATCCGGATGAGCGGTGAATTTTCCGCTCTCAATCCGCTCAATTCTTTCAGGAGGAATTCCATCCAGCAATTCACTTGCTTTTTCTCTGGTCAAGCCGAGTTCCTCGCGTTTCTGCTGGTAAATAGTTTTATTCTTTTTTGTGGATGTACGCGCCATCGATTTGCAGCCCCCTCACATCAATACCCGATCTCATTTTTGTCTCTGCCTGAAAATCTTGTCACAGGCATCCACTGATATTGTAAATAGCCAGGAGCTCTTAGACAAGTGGCCTTGGAACTCAGATCTTGAACCCAAATCGGATGCGGACCTGAAGAAGATGAAAAAAGCCGGTGTGGACGATTTTTATATCACTGTTGAATGTGGGTCGAACAATGTTTAATATTCTTAAATAAGGGCTGTTCCACACATCAAACGAAGTGAATAACCCTGATCGGATAACAGAGAACGGAAATGGTGGCGAAAATATTTTTGATATTTCCTGTAACGAACCGACAGTTTCCCCGTCTAACCCATGAAAGCGAACAGAAAGGAGAGGATGAAACCGTGACTAAAGAGAAATACGCGCAGATGTACGAAGCATGTTATATGCGGGTATTCTCTTACGCCATGACCTTATCGGGCGACCGGTCCTCCGCAGAGGAAATTACGCAGGAGACATTTTTCAGAGCATTCTCGAAGCAGCGTGAGTTCCGCGGGGAATCCGATGAGGTGACCTGGCTCTGTGCAATCGCGAAAAACCTGTTCGTGGATGAAAAGCGCAGGCAGGCAAGATTCGGAGATATTCCGGAAGAGATGCCGGACACGGAAAAAAGTGTCGAGCGGACCGCGGTGGAGAGGGACTCGTCTTTCCGCATCCACATGTCGCTGCACAGTCTTGAGGAGCCCTACCGGGAAGTCTTCGAGCTCAGGGTCTTCGGGGAGCTCAGCTTCGCCGAAGTCGGCAAAATCTTCGGAAAGACTGAAAACTGGGCAAGAGTTACCTACCACCGCGCGAGAATCAGATTACAGGAAAGGATGGAAAAATCGTGAAGATGAATTGTGAAGTGATGCGCGACCTGCTTCCGCTCTACGCCGACGACGTGTGCAGCACCGAGAGCCGGGAGCTGGTGGAAGAGCACCTGAAGGAGTGCCCCGCGTGTACAGAATATTTACACAAGCTGAAAGAAAATGAGATCGTGACCGACCTGATCGGTGAGAAAGGCATGGTGATCCGCTACGGAGAGCAGCGCATGAAGCGCCGCTCCGCTACGGTCGGATCTGTGGTCGCGGGACTTTTCATGATCCCGGTTCTCGTGTGTCTCATGGTCAACCTCTTCTCGGGGAGAGCGCTCGGATGGTTCTTCGTCGTTCTCGCCTCGCTCGCCGTGGCGGCCTCCCTCATCGTTGTGCCCCTTATGGTGTCCGAGGACAAGGCGTTCTGGACCTTTTGCGCCTTCACCTGCAGCATGGTGGTGCTACTCGCCGTGACCTGCCTCTACTCTCACGGGAGCTGGTTCTTCATCGCCTCAAGCGCCCTGCTTTTCGGCTTCGCTGTCGTCTTCCTTCCCTTTGCGGTGAAGGCCCGGCCGGTTCGAAACATCATCGGTGACAGCAACCGGACGCTGATTGTGCTCGGGCTCGATGCTGCCCTGTTCGTAAACATGATGAATATGATATCTTTCCACGGCAAGATTACCTTCACGAACGTCGTCTATACGATCGGCGTCATCGCGGGCGTCGGACTTGTTGTATCGGAGATCATGAGAAAAAGGGGGACCGACAAATGAGCAGAAATAAGAAAATGACAACAATCGCAGTGATCTGTGCAGTACTACTGATCACGGCCACGGCCATAGCCATCGGCAGCATATTCAACGTGATGGGAGCCACCTACGATAACGCGGACGCCTATACGCAGGGAGCGGCCGACATTTCCGAAAATGTGAAAAACCTGGACATCCACTGGACCAGCGGCAATATCATCGTCGCCTATCATCAGGAAAATACCGTTCTCCTTGAGGAAACGGCGAACAAATCCATCAGCTCTGACATGGAGATGAGATGGTGGCTGGACGGGGACACCCTTCGCGTCCGGTACTCAAAATCCGGCGCGCATTTTTTCAGCTTCGGCTTTACGAACCTTCAGAAGACTCTGACGGTGACGCTGCCCGAAAGCATTTCCTTAAAGGATGTCGGCATAAACGCGACCTCTGCCGACATGGAGATCCCGTCGCTCAAGGCGGATGCCATAAGGCTTTATGCGACCTCCGGCGATATCAACGCCTCTGCCGACGCGCCGGCCATCGATGTGGAAGTTACGTCCGGAGATGTGGCGATGAAAGCCGGGGAAAACGCCGACGAGCTGTCGGTCGTAACGACGTCGGGAAAGGTTGCCTTAGAGGCTGGAAATGCCGGCCGTGCGAAAGTCAAGAGTACTTCCGGAGATCTGGACATCACCGGCGGGACGATCAAAAGCATGCAGGCCGGTGCCACTTCCGGACATATCCGGCTTGCGCTTAAGGCCTCCGACGACACGCAGATCGCGACTACGAGCGGAGACATCAGGGTCGAGCTCGGCGCACTGAAATCGCTCAAGGTAGAGGCGACCTCCGGGGATGTGACGGCGCTTCTGCCCGAGGAGCCCGGATTCACAGCCGACCTGCACACGACAAGCGGAGACGTGCACAACAGTCTGGCAATGTCAAAAGACGGGTCCACCTACGTCTGCGGCGACGGCAGCGGAACGGTCGAGATTCACACCACTTCCGGCGAGGTCACGATCGACCGGGCGGCATAAAACATATTCAGCCTCAGTTTTTAAAAGAGCGTGCTCTCTGAAATCTTATACAGAGAACACGCTCTTTGAAAATCAATTACACAATCCCAAGAAATCTTTCATTCCTGTCACAAAGAAACTCTGAGCCTCCGCACCAGAACTTCGATGCGCCGGATCGCGTCGTCGATTTCTTCCTCGCCTTTCCTGATCTTGCTTTGCACCATGATGTCAGCCAGAAAGCCGTCAAAGAAGAAATCCGCAAACGTAAGGAAATCCCCGATCTGAACATCAAGTCCCTGTATATCCTGCACATCCGCCAGCTCTTTGCGGAACCTGGCCAGATCTGCTTTCGCGGCGTCCAGACTGTTTCTTGCATCTGTAACCTTCATATGCTTGATCAATCCACTGATTACATGACCTCCGAAAAGATCAACGAGCCCCCATCCGCGGGCGCTCCCCAGGCTGCTCTTTGCCTCCCGGAGGGAATGCAGCGCTCTTTCTCCTGCATCGATTGCTTCACGGATCTCTTCCCTGTCATACCTGTCCAGTTCTCTTTTATACATATGCCA
>CACXFK010000103.1 GCA_902766945.1 uncultured Lachnospiraceae bacterium
GGCGGATCGCAGAATTGCACATTGGAAAGCAGCTTCGCTGCTGTGCAATTCGCGCACGATTCCTCTTCGAGAATCGTGATTTACGTGAGATACGAAAGTCCGGTGTGCGTTCCCATACCGAATGCACACCGGACTTTCAGAATCGCTGATTCAATTATACCACATATACGGCCCTGAGGCGGTGAAAAATATGTAAGGTGTCCGATTCCCGTCAGATAACCGCGACTGCCTCGATTTCCACCTTGGCTCCCTTCGGAAGTGCGGCCACCTGGAAGGCTGCGCGCGCCGGATACGGTGCCTCAAAGAATTCGGCATAGACGCCGTTCATGGCGGCGAAATCCGCGATGTCGGAAAGCAGGACCGTCGTCTTTACGACATGGCTCATGTCCGCTCCGGCTTCCTTCAGAATGCTGAGGATATTGGTCAGGGACTGGCGTGTCTGCGTCTCAATATCCGGGCCTGCGAATTCGCCCGTAGCGGGATCGACCGGCAGCTGTCCGGACACATAGATCGTGCCGCCCGCGCTGATTGCCTGGGAATACGGTCCGATGGCCGAAGGTGCGTTTGATGTGCTGATTGCTGTTTTGCTCATAATCTGTAGCCTCCCTTATTCTTCATGCATGCGCATTCTTTTATCTCTTTACATAGGTGCCAGCGCAGGCGGCCGTGGGCTCGCCGTTCTCCGCGGCCAGCGTGCCGCCGACAAATACATACCGCGGACGGCCGGATACTTCAAGCCCCTCAAACGGCGTGTAGTCAACATTCTGATGATGACCCGCGGCGGAAATCGTCCATTTCACGTTCGGATCCCAGACAACGACGTCCGCATCCGCGCCCTCGATGAGCGCTCCCTTTTTCGGGAACATCCCGAACACCTTTGCCGGGTTTTCGCTCATCAGACGGCAGTAATCCGACGGGCTTAAGTCGTCGCCGAAGATCTTCATCATAACGACGGGCCGGTGCTCGATGCCGGGGGCACCGTTCGGAATCTTTGTAAAATCGTCACGCCCTGCCTGTTTCTGTGTGTCAAACCGGAAACTGCAGTGATCCGTCGCGATCGTATCGATCTCGCCGAGCAGAACCGCCTCCTTAAGCGCGTCGATGTCCGACTGCTTCCTGAGCGGCGGCGAGCACACATACTTGGCCCCCTCGAAATCCTTCTTTGAGTAGCAGCTGTCGTCAAGCAGCATATACTGCGGGCAGGATTCGACGTAGATCCGGAATCCCCCGTCAGACGGGCACGCCTCGCCGGCCTTTACCCCGCAAGTCCCTGCCTCTTTTCTCGCTTTCCGGATCTCTTCCAGACCGAGACGTGTGGACAGATGCACGATGTTGATCGGCGCGTCCGCCAGTCTGCCGAGATAGCAGAACCGGTTCACGGCTTCCGCTTCCACTTCGGCCGGCCGGCTGAGCGGATGCGCGGACGTATCGGTATGGCCCGCTTCAAGCTGCTCCTTCTGAAGCGCGGTCACCAGGCCGCCGTTTTCACAGTGGCATCCGGTCACCCCTCCGAATTTCTTCACTTCCCGGAGCACTTCCAGGATCTCCGAATCCGTCAGGGCCGTATCATAGGCCATATAGACTTTGAACGACGTGACGCCCGCCTCCCTCAGCGCGGGAAGCATCGCCTTCGCCTCTTCATTCCAGTCGCAGATCGCCATGTGGAAGGCATAATTGGCCTTTGACTTTCCCACGGCCTTTTTCTTCCATGTCTCAAGGGCGTTCAGGATCGTATCGCCCTTATACTGTGTGGCAAAGTCCACGACCGTCGTCGTGCCGCCGCACACGGCCGCCGTTGTTCCGGAAGCAAAGTCATCCGCCGTCACCGTTCCGGCCACCGGCAGGTCCAGATGGGTGTGCCCGTCGATAAAACCGGGGTAGACAAAGCAGCCGGACGCATCGATCACCTCGTCCCCGTCTGAGGGTGTGATGTCTCCGATCCTGACAATCCGGTCCCCGTCCATCGCAAGGGAACCTTCCATCTTGCCGCCGGGTGTGATCAGCGTTCCGTTCACAATGATCTTCATCGGTTTCTCCTCCTTCAGTTGTGGATGAGCGTCCCCGTCTTTCCTTCGATGCCGTCCCTCGCCTTCTCAAGGAGCGTGATCAGGGCTGTGCGTCCCGGCGCCGACTCCGCAAATTCAACGGCGGCCTGCACCTTCGGCAGCATCGAACCTGGCGCGAACTCGCCCGCCGCGATATATTCGCGCGCTTTTTCGGGCGTCAGTTCGCTGAGCTGCTCTTCATTTTCCTTGCCGAAATGAATCGCGACCTTCTCTACCGCCGTCAGGATGATCAGGGTATCCGCGTTCAGCTGTCTGGCGAGACAGGCTGCGGCGAAGTCTTTATCGATCACGGCCGCAGCGCCTTTTAAGTGATGGCCGTTCGTCCTGAAGACCGGTATCCCGCCGCCTCCGCACGCCACCACGATGTGGTTGGTCGATACGAGTGACTCGATGGTATCGATCTCGACGATCGAGCAGGGTCTCGGTGACGCCACGACACGGCGATAGCCTCTGCCGGCATCTTCCACCACGTCGTAATTTCTTTCCCTGACCAGATGGTCCGCCTCTTCTTTCGTCATGAACGCTCCAATCGGTTTTGTCGGATTTTCGAAAGCGGGATCATCCGGATCGACCTCAACCTGCGTCAGCACGGTCGCCACGCCTTTATCGATGCCGCGGTCCAGAAGTTCCTCGCGCATCCCGTTCTGCAGGTCGTATCCGATATATCCCTGGCTCATTGCCACGCACACGGACAAGGGAACCGGAATATAGTTGTCCGGATCCGAACGCACGAGCTCGGTCATCGCGTTCTGGATCATACCGACCTGCGGGCCGTTCCCGTGCGCGATCACGACTTCATGTCCCTGCTCGATCAGATCCACGATGGCTTTTGCCGTCTTTCGCACGGCGATCATCTGCTCCGGCAGATTTTTCCCAAGCGCGTTCCCTCCGAGCGCGATCACGATTCTTTTACCCATTATAGCATGTATCATCCAATCATCGGTCATGGTGACTGGATTTTTCCTTTCTCCGGGTTTCCCGGTTATTTCACCTCTCGACAGAAAAAGGAGTCCGTCGATAGGCAAGCGGACGGACTCCTTTTTAGTTAAACAATAATCATTTCCGGAAATGGCGTTCTGCCGCCCGTTCCTCAAGGGCCTTCAGCGTCGCCTGCGGATCCTTCACCTTTGCGAGGAAGATCATCGCGGCGATGATATACGGCTTGAAGCTCGCTTCCTTGTAAAGCGGGACGCGGTACCGGTCAAATACGGACGCTTCCACTTCGCCGTCCTTGCAGGAGACGTCGTTGATGTCCGCCGGCAGGCAGTGCAGATACAGCGCCTTGCCGTCTTTCGTCGTCTTCATCAGTTCCTCTGTGCAGCACCAGTCCTTATGCTCTGCGTTCTGGGCCAGCAGTTCCTTCTCGAGCTTGTCGATCCCGTCGAAGTCCCCGTTTCCATAGAGTTCGGTTCTTTTCTCCATCGCGGCGAACGGAGCCCAGCTCTTCGGATACACGATATCCGCATCCTTGAACGCTTCGGCCATGCTGTTGGTCTTCGTGAAGGAGCCTCCGGTTGCCGCCGCGTTCTTCCTGGCGACTTCTTCCACTTCCGGCATCACGTCATAGCCTTCCGGATGCGCCAGCACCACGTCCATGCCGAAACGGGTCATGAGGCCGATGACGCCCTGCGGAACCGAGAGCGGCTTGCCGTAGCTCGGGCTGTAGGCCCAGCTCATCGCGACTTTCTTGCCTTTCAGGTTTTCCACGCCGCCGAACTTATGGATGATGTGCAGCATGTCGGCCATGCACTGAGTCGGATGATCAATATCGCACTGCAGATTCACAAGCGTCGGCTTCTGCTCGAGCACGCCGTCCTTATGGCCTTCCGTTACGGCGTCGACGACGTCATGCATATACTTGTTGCCTTTGCCGATGTACATATCATCGCGGATGCCGATGACGTCCGCCATGAAGGAGATCATGTTCGCGGTCTCGCGGACGGTCTCGCCGTGCGCGATCTGGCTCTTCTTCTCGTCGAGATCCTGTACTTCGAGTCCGAGAAGATTGCATGCGGATGCGAAGCTGAACCGGGTTCTCGTTGAATTGTCGCGGAAAAGGCTGATGCCGAGGCCGGACTCAAAGATCTTCGTGGAGATGTTCTGCTCACGCATATAGCGCAGAGCGTCCGCTACGGTAAAAACAGCTTCGATTTCATCATCGGTCTTCTCCCATGTCAGGAAGAAGTCGTTTTCATACATGTCCTTGAAATTCAGTTTGTTCAGTTTATCAATATAGCTCTGCAGTTTTGCGTCCATCTTAAATCTCCTACTCATCAAAACGGGTTTACAGGATATTGTTGTTCGTCTTGCCTGCCCGGAACTGGGCAACGTCATCGGTCTTCTCCTCGGAAGGATACAGGGCGA
>CACXFK010000104.1 GCA_902766945.1 uncultured Lachnospiraceae bacterium
CTCATCATTGTTGTGTCCTCCTGTAAGATTCAGATGTCGGTTGATCATGAAAGCTTTCTTTTCAGGCACGTCTGCCTTGCACGATTCCATCATAGAGGCTGAACCTTATCTGAAACTTAGAAAGAAGTGAAAAGAGTGTGAAGCCGTAAATGCAAAGGCTGTTTGTTGATTTATAGTTGATATTCGAACAAATGTTCTGCATAATATTATCAGGATTACAGAAAGCAGGGGGACTTTTGTTATGAAATTGATCGACAGCTTTCCAACCCATAAAATAAAGAATCTGGAATATGCCGCAGGCAGAGTTTTCCCCTATGGGGCTTCCGTCATCGACGGAGGCGTCAATTTCAGCGTTTTTTCCACGGAGGCGACGAGCTGTTCGCTCGTGCTCTTTCATCACGGCTCGCGGGAGCCGTATGCGGAGATCCCGTTCCCCGAAGAGTTCCGCATCGGCGACGTCTACTCCATGATGGTCTTCGGGATCAACATCGAGACCACCGAATACGGCTATCGCTTCGACGGTCCTTACTGTCCGGAACAGGGGCTTATGTATGACCGGACGAAGATCCTGCTGGATCCGTACGCAAAGTCCGTCACAGGCCGGAGCGTATGGGGGCGGGAGCCGGATCCGTCGGATCCGTTTCCGCACAGAGGACAGATCATCCGGGAGGACTACGATTGGGAGGGCGACAAGCCGTTGGAACTTCCGATGAGCGATCTCGTGATCTATGAAGCGCATATGCGCTCCCTTACCATGCACGGCAGTTCCGGCGTGAAGCACGCCGGTACTTACGCAGGTCTCACGGAGAAGATCCCCTATCTGAAAGATCTCGGAGTGAACTGCATCGAGCTGATGCCCATCTTTGAATTTGACGAGTTTGAGTATGTCCGGGAGATCGGCGGGAGACGGCTTCTCAATTACTGGGGATACTCGACGGTCTGCTTTTTTGCCCCGAAGGCGGGGTACGCGGCCGCAGCGCCTTTCGGGATGGAAGCCGACGAATTGAAAAATATGATCCGGAGCCTTCACCGGAACGGGATCGAAGTCATCCTGGACGTCGTATTCAACCACACGGCGGAAGGCGGCAGCTCCGGCCCCTGCATCTCATACCGCGGCATCGACAACCGCACATACTATCTCCTCGATCAGGAGGGCGGGTACCTCAACTACAGCGGCTGCGGCAATACCATGAACTGCAATAACGCGGTCGTCCGAAACAGCATCCTGGACTGTCTTCGCTACTGGGTTGCGTCCTACCATATCGACGGGTTCCGCTTTGATCTTGCGTCCATCCTGTCGCGGGACCAGAACGGGACGCCGATGGCTTCGCCGCCGATTATTGAGACCATTGCGCATGATCCCGTGCTCGGGAAATGCAAGCTGATCGCAGAAGCCTGGGACGCCGGCGGCTTATACCAGGTCGGACATTTCCCGTCCTGGAACCGGTGGTCTGAGTGGAACGGCAGATACAGGGACTGCCTCCGGGTATTCATAAAAGGCGGCGCGGAAGCGGCACCGGAGCTGTATCTGCGGATCCGGGGTTCGTGTGATCTGTATCAGCACAGGGGGTCGAATGCCTCGATTAATTTTGTGACCTGCCACGACGGCTTTACGCTCTATGATCTCGTGTCTTACGACGAGAAGCATAATCTGGCAAACGGAGAAGAAAACAGAGACGGCGCGGACAAGAACGACAGCTGGAACTGCGGAGAAGAAGGAGAGACCGGGGATGCCGGCATACAGTTTCTGCGCATGAGGCAGATGCGAAATGCCCTCACGATCCTCCTGACCAGCCGGGGCGTGCCGATGCTTCTTTCCGGCGATGAGTTCGCCAACACCCAGTACGGCAATAACAACGCGTATTGTCAGGACAACGAGATTTCTTATCTGGACTGGGGAAGGCTGGAGGACCATAAGGATCTGTACACGTATGTCCGGAATCTCATCGCGCTGAGGAAAGCGCATCCGATCCTCAGAAGCAGCGACTATGATTTCAGCCACAACGACACCGGGTATCCGGAACTGTCTTTCCACAGCACGACGCCCTGGTCTCTTGACGAGAGCGCTCCGAATCTCACTTTTGCCTATCTGTATGCGGAAGGAAAGGAAAAATATCATACGGAGGAGACCGCATTTCTCTATATTCTGGTAAATGCACACTGGGAACCGCGGACGTTCGGGCTCCCGATCATACCGGCGGGGATGCGGTGGCATCTCGCATGTGAATCCTCCTCCGGTGAGTCACACGCGCCGGGTGAGGAGAGGGCCCTTGATACGTATGAGTCGTACGGTCTCATCGGCAGAGCGGCCGCTGTTCTGATCGCGAAGCCGTGAAGGATTTATTGATCTGTGGTAAAATGGTGAACAGCCGGTTATAAAAGACGGTAATAAAAGGCGGTAACAACAGCCGGTTTTAAAAACCGGAGAAGTCCGTGACAGAAAGAACGGGAGCTTGGAGGAGGTACCTGTATGAGCCATTTTCTGGAAATTGTAAACGGAGAGTTCGACCGGGCCGCGCTCATCCGCCTGGCCGCTGAAAATCTTAAGAATTCCTACGCGCCGTATTCAAAGTTCAATGTGTCCGCGGCGGCGCTGATGGACTCCGGGGCGGTCTATCTCGGAGTGAATGTGGAAAATGCCTCATTTCCGGCAGGTGTCTGCGCGGAGCGCAACGCCATCGGCCATGCGGTGAGCTGCGGCGAAAGAAAGCTTGCCGCGATCGCGATCGTCGGCGGCCCGAATTATGAAGTGCGCGATTACTGCGCGCCGTGCGGGATCTGCAGGCAGACGATGCGGGAGTTCTGCGATCCGAAGGAAATGCGCGTGATCATCGCGAAATCGGAAGAGGATTACAAAGAGATGTCTCTGATGGAATTGCTCCCTGAAAGTTTCGGACCCGAAGCCCTGAATCAATGATTTGGGGTCCCGGGTCCGTTTAAGCGTCCGGGCATCATTTCCTCTGCCGCGAACGCGATCAGTATGTTTTTATTCGGTTCCCTTGCAGGTGTTCGTGACGCACATCAGGAGGATCAGGCCGATGATGTCGATGCCGATGAAGATCATGTACGGCATGGTGTAGTCTCCGCCCGAAGCCGCGAGCGCGACCGCCATGATGATGAAGGCACCCTTCTGGATCAGGGAGGCGATCGGGGAAACCAGGCTGTTGGCCGCCGCAAAGTCCTTGCGTCCGTAGACGGCGATGACGAGAGACGGCATCAGGTTCAGAAGACCGCCGATGCCGAAGCCGACGAAGACGATCGCGATATAGGTGAAGATCTCAACCTTCGCGAAGATCAGGAGCAGGAGCGCGACGATATAGGACAGGGAGTACACGCAGGATGCGAGCTTTGTCCCGATCTTCTGGTCAAGCCAGCCCCAGAAATAGGAGCCGATGATGCCGACCAGGGCTGCGATCGTCAGCATCATGAGAGCCTTCTGTGAAGCCGCGTCCGGACCCATCGTCGGAGCCCATACGCTGATCATGCGCGGGACGAACTGGGAGACGACGCCGACCGTGACCATCCACAGCATGCCGAAACCGACGGAGATCAGCCACATATCTTTGTCTCTGAGGAGCCGTCCGATCGTGAACGGGCTCTTGTAATCCCGCATCATTTTCATCTGTGCGGCGTAGGCTTCATTTCCGTCCTTCAGATTGTCGGGATACGCGCCGACTTCAGCGGGCGTGTCCTTAACCCAGAAGAAGGAAATGACGCCGAGCAGCGCGATGACCGCGCCCATGATCACGGAGCCCTTCTGGATGCCGAAACGGCCGTACAGCATGCTGAGAATCGCCACGAAGGTTGCGGTGCAGATCGGCGCGCCCATCGTCGCCCAGCCGAGCGCGATGCCTTTTTTTCTCGGGAACCAGTTGCCCATCAGCGTCGCGGTGCAGATCAGACCGAAGGCCATCGACACGAAGCAAAATGCAGTCAGGCAGATGAAGTAAAGGATCGGACTCGTGACAAATCCGAACAGGGCATAGAGAACGCCCGTAAGAATCAGGGAGAAACCGCCCAGTTTGCGGACGCCCGTTTTGATGACAAGTCTTCCGAACAGGATGCCGCCGATGACGGCGATGATGCCGGCCGGTGTGGCGAAGCCGAGAAGCATGTTCGAATCCCATCCGTGAAGCGCGCCGAATGCGCCGGGATACACATTGAGTCCGTCGGATCCGATGCCGGACCAGAAGTAATAGAGAAGAGCCGTGTAGAAGATCATGCTCCATCCCCATTTCCCAAATTTGCTGTTGGTCAATTCGTTTCCTTTCATGTGGTTCCTCCATAGATTTGAAATATACAGCGGCGGCCCGATCTGACTGGCCGTCGGGACTGCTGCCATTCATTATAATATCACATTCATACAGCCACAACTCATGAAAAAGAACTTCATGTTGACAGGAAGAACCGCTGGCTGTACGATTCTTTCATTCCACCTGGTCAGGTGGAGGGAATAGAGTAGAAGCAAGCATGAAGCAATAAGGAGGACAACATGAAAAGAGTACTGACGATCCAGGATATTTCGTGCCTGGGAAAATGCTCACTGACAATCGCGCTGCCCGTGATCTCCGCACTGGGATCCGAAACCGTGATTCTGCCGACCGCTGTTCTGTCGACGCATACGATGTTCAAAAACTTTACCTGCAGGGATCTGTCGGATGAGATCGTGCCGATCATGAATCACTGGAAGGCGGAGAACGTGCGTTTTGACTGCATCTATACAGGTTATCTGGGAACGATCGCGGAGATCGAACTCATGAAGGAACTCATCCGCACCTTCCGCGATGAAGATACGCTTGTCTTCATCGATCCGGTTATGGGGGACAACGGGAAGCTGTATCCGGCATTTGACATGGACTACGCGAAGAAAAATGCCGAGCTCTGCGCCATCGCCGACATCATCGTCCCGAATATCACGGAGGGCGCCCTGATGACGGGCATGGACTATAAGGAGACGTATGACGAGAGCTATATCAGGGAAATGCTGCTGCGCCTCAGCGAACTGGGAGCGGGCGTCAGCGTTCTGACCGGCGTCTCACTCGAAGAGGGAAAGACCGGTGTGATGGGATACGACCGGAAGAACGGCCGCTTCTTATCCTATCAGAACGACCGGATCAACGGCGCCTATCACGGAACGGGCGACCTGTTTTCGAGCACCTGCGTCGGTGAGATCATGAGGGGCAAGCCCTGGATCGACGCGATGCGGATCGCGGCGGATTACACGGCTCATACCATCGACGTGACGATGAAGAATCCGGCAAATCCGTGGTACGGGGTGGATTTTGAGGCGACGCTTCCCGAGCTCATCGGGATGGAGTGAACCGGGGACAGACAGAACGAGTGCTTTTCTAGTCTCTTATGCTGCTGCGGTGGAACTGGTGCTTGTTTTCAAGCATTTCCAGATCGGAGACCCGCAGGCCTTCGTCGAAGTTGAATTCGCCGTCCCGCTGCGTGCAGAGGCCGTAGGCGAAGGTGACCGGGATCCCGTTAATCTTCATGCCGCTGCCTTCCTCCGCCATTTTCTCAAGCTGTCCGCGGACTTCTTCGCTGTCCACCTGTCGTGCAAGCACGAGGAATTCGTCGCCGCCGGTCCGGAAGATGGTGTAGCGCTCATCCGCAAAGTATTTCTTCAGCAGGCCGGACATACTGCACAGCAGCTGATCCCCTTCCTTGTGGCCGAACCGGTCGTTGATTTTCTTCAGGTCGTTCATGTCGATGGACACGAAGGTCACGGGGTAACTCTCGGGGAGCGGCAGCGAGTTGTTCCAGACGTCCAGATAGTTCCGGTTGAACAGCCCGGTCAGATAGTCGTTGTAGGCGATCTCTTCCAGATGTTCCCGTTCCTTCTGCTCGTATTCCTTCTGAAGAGCCCTCGTGATGCGCCGTGAGCGCACCCGGATGATCAGGAGCGTGATCAGCACAAAGAGAAGCAGCCCCAGCAGGATGGAGGCGGACTTCACGACCGGGTTCTCGTACCAGGCGTGCTTCTTGGTGATCGGAAGCGTGATCTCCTGAAGCACGTCGCCGGTCTGGTAGTCCCGGATGCCGAAGTGGAAGGTGTAGTCGCCGCCGTTCAGATTCGTATAGCTGATATCGCCGAGATTGCTCAGCCGGGTGACAACCGGTTCGTCATCAAAGCCTTCCAGGTAATAGAAGACGTACGGGTTGCCGGTCTGGTACGTCAGGACGTAGGCCTTGATGTCGATTCGCTTGGTGTCGGCTTCGATCGTACAGTCCGAATCCTGCGTGACATAGAGAGGCTCGTTGTCCGCCATGACGCTGTCGATCTCGATCTGGTAGGATCCGGGTTTCGTCTCGGTAAAATCAGTCTGCAGGCTGAACACGCCGCCTGAACCGCAGACATAGATCGCGTCATCGGTCCTGCACTGATAGGAATTGGGCGTGACCTCATAGGGAAGGCCGTCCGCGCGGCGGAAATGCTGGTAGACAGGTTCTTCGTCCGTCAGCAGCGATTCCTCGGTGGTCTGATAGATGCCGCTTCCGGTGAAGACCCACGCGTCGCCGTTTTTCATGATCAGCAGGTCGAGGTTGTTGGTCGACGGGAAATTGCTGATGGATTTGATCCCGCCGTTTTCGTCGATGTAGTCGATGTCATTGCCGGTTATGAGCCAGATGCCGCCGTATCGATCGCTCTGATACGCCTTCATGATGACGTTGGAGCTCAGTCCGTCGTCGGTCGTGATGTGGCTTGTGATCTCCCCGTCTTTTACCCGGTAGAGCCCGTTCCCGTCGGAGCCGAGGCAGAAGGTGTCGCCGATTTTTACCGCGCTGAGAATCCGGAAGGACAGCTGGGACGGGTCGGATGCGACATTTCTGACTTCGCCGCCATTTACGAGATAGGCGCCTTTGTCGGTTCCGATCAGGATCCCTTCGTCTGTCTCGGTGATCGAGCGGATGTTGTCGGAGCGAAGCTCCGGATGCGTTTTGGATGTGTAGCCGGTCAGGTCTTTCCCGGGGATATAGTGGAACAGGCCTTTTTTCATCGTGCCGATCCAAAGCGTTCCGTCCGAATCCGTGAGCAGGGACCGGACGCGCACGCCTTTGAGCATATCGAAAGGAGTCGTGGAGTTCTTCTTGAAATCCGTCGCGCTGATCACGGCCATGCCGCTGTCATGGCCGATATAGAGCGTATTCCCGATCCGGGCGATCGCATTGGTGACGATGGAGTCGAGGCCTGCGCTCTGGCTGATATCGCCGAACTTGCTGCGGGACACTTCCAGAACACCCTGTCTGGAGGAGACGAACCAGTCATTTCCTTCCTGATCCACCATCATATGATCGACCGAGTTGTCCATCAGCAGATGCTGCATGCGGATATTGCGGCTTACGTAGATCGCGATGCCGTTGTCCGCGCAGAGCCACAGGACGCCGTGCTCGTCGTAATGCAGGTCGTTGATGCAGGAGAGCCCGTGCATGATCAGGAGGTCGATCTGTTCCAGATTGCTGTCAAAGAGGAGGACTTCATTTCCCGAAGTGCCGGCCATATAGGTGCCGTCCCCGGCGTTCATGCAGATCGAGCGGAACACATAGTCTTTGTCGGGAGCGATCTGGTGCGCTTCGCGGCCGTCATAGCTGAACAGCGTGCCCTGGCGGGTGATGCACAGCACGAGGCCGTCTTTCGGGCAGACCAGCTTGTCGATATGCTCGCCGTTCAGCAGCGGGATGTCGAGACGGGAGATCTTATCGTCCGTGACGGTGTACATGCCGGTTCCGGTTCCGAGATAAAGCGTGCCGTCCGGGGCGGAGGCAATGCACTGGATATCGAGGACCGCATCCTCGTCACTTCCGGAGACGGACGAGAACTCGTGGTTTTCGTACTTGAAAAGACCTTTGTCGGACGTGGCGACCCAGAGCGTGCCGTTCTCACCGGCCGAAAGGCCCGAAACGCGCGTGATCCGCTTGTAGGCAAAGGTGTGAAAGTGTTTTCCGTCATAGCGGACAAGACCGCCGTAGCCGCCGATCCAGATAAACCCTTCGCTCGTCTGGGCGATCGCCTGTGTGGATGTGGACATCAGGCCGTCTTCCGAGGTGAAAATCTTCTGTACGTTCTGGTCAATGTAAAGATCCTTATCGTCTGCCGAAGCGCTGACCGTGAGCAGCACCGAGATGATCAGGATCATAAAAGCAAGATGTTTTTTCATGATTGTCTCCCCTATCGGCACCTATGAAAACAAGTATAAACCAATTTGAGCGGGTGTGGCACGGAAATGTCTAAATATTGATGAAATTACCTGCGATCCGCCAGATAGATCATGGCGGTAAAGGTGTCCTCATTTACATAGTAGTCGAAATCGTCCTTCGGATGGTCCAGCAGGCGGCGGATGCTGATCATGCCCAGGCCGCCGTCGGCCTTGGTTGACAGGAGACGTCCGTTCTGGTGCCGGAGTTTTCCGCTAAAGCTGTTTTCGACCATGATGCGGAGCGCGCCTTCCTCACTCTTTATGTAGAGCCGGATCTGCCTGAATGTCTCACACCTGCAGCAGGCCTCATAGGCATTTTGCAGCAGATTTCCGAGAATGACGCACAGCGTCAGATTGTCGACAGGGAGCGCGTTTCCGAAAGCCAGATGGGTTTCAAAGCGGATGTCTTCGGATTTGGCGAGGGCGGCATACTCCTGCAGCAGCGAATTGACGGCCGGATTGGAGCAGAAAAAGATCTCGTCGCCGCTGTCCAGTTCCCGCTGCAGCCTGCTCAGATATTCGCGCTGTTCCTCCGGCTCCATGTGTTCGAGGGCGTGGATATGATGGCGGAAATCGTGCCGGATGATGCGGATCTGCTGCTGATAGTCCTGGATCCGCGAGTAGTTGTCTCTTTGCAGTTCGAAGATCCGGCGCGCGGCCTCAAGCATCGTCTTCGATTCCCGCTGCTCCATCAGGCGGTAGCGGTCCGCGATCATCATGACGTAGACAATGAGGGCCATCAGGCAGAAGACCAGATAGAAGACCAGCACCGGCATCGTGCCGCTGAGGAGCGCCGTTGTGTTGAATATGGTCCGCCTCCCGAAAAAGAGCAGAATCAGGAAAAAGAGCGGAACCGCCAGGAAGAGGGCGCTGTCCCTTAAGGGAATGCCGTCAAAGAGGATGAGCACGCGCTTTTTAAGCCATCCCTGCACGAAAGCCGCGTAAAGGACGAACATGATGACGGCCAGGATGAGGCAGATGTGCTCGTAGCTGAGCGTCGACTGCGCGCGGAAGACCCAGCCGAGAAACGCGTCGAGAGACGTCAGAAGTTCCTCGAAGAACCAGGCGGAGATGTAGAGAAACGCCTTGATGAGAACGGACCCGTGGAAAAAGACAAGAAGAACCAGGAAGAAAACGGTGTTGAAGATGAACCGGAACAGGAAGAAGCTCGCGTCCGGAATCTTAAAGAGAGACTGCACCGCGACCATGATCACCCAGATATAGACGGAGAAGGCCGCGATATTTTCGTACTGACCGTGTTTGGGGCGCAGGCAGATAAAGATCGGTGTCATGCGGATCCCCTGGCCGATCAGGTTCAAAAAGACGGCGGCTGCCTCCCGGTTCATACTACTCCTCTTGTCAGTCTGTAATCGTAAAATGCTTTCTTGCTGCTTTTTAAATAGATCCTGGAGATGGGAACCGTGTGAATGCCGGCTTTCAGGCCGCGCTGCAGGATGAAGTCATTTTCCACGATTGAATCCGCATACTGCAGATTAATGAGAAAGCTCTGGTGGCAGCGCAGAAATTCCTTTCTGTCCGCGAGCATAAGCTCCAGGTCTTTGAGGCGCATATGCACCGTATAGATATCGCCGTCCAGCCGGATGTGGACACGGTGCAGGTCGCTTTCCAGCACCACGATGCGGTCGAGCGGGATGGACATCGGCATGTGGTCATAGATGATGTCCAGTGCGGGACGGGACCCGATCCGCCCGTTCCGGATGAGGCGCTCCATCGTGTCGGCATATGTCTCTTCGGTGACCGGCTTTAACAGGAATCCGGCCGCCTCCACGCGGTAGCTGTCCACGGCGCTTGCGAGCATCGACGTGATAAAGACGATGACGGCGTCCGGCTTCATTTCCCGGATCATACCGGCGGCGGAGATGCCGTCCTTCCCGGGCATCAGCACATCGAGCAGGTAGAGATCGAACTGTTTCCGGCTCCGGAGCAGTTTTTCGGCTGAGTCAAACGCCGTGATCTCTGTCTCCATGCCGCGGGTCCGGAAATAGCTTTCCGTGAGGCGGCTGATGGCCTCAAGCTCTGTTTTTTCATCATCACAAACCGCGATGCCAAGAACCATATGTGTAAGCTCCGTTTCATGCTCTCTCGTGCGGCAACGGAATGGAGATCCGCCCGCGGCACTTCTACAGGATAGAGTGAAATCCGTATTTCGTCAAGCGCGAAAACATGTGGCAGTATTGGTCTGTTTTCAGCATTTTTGGCATCGGGTGATGACATTGTTATTCGTTATACTGTATGCGGGAGGATTGTCTGATCCGCCCGCATCGTTCATTTATATTCACAGTTTGTTTTGAGGAGGGTATCATATGAACATGAACATTCTTGTCACGGTCGTGGTTGTACTTTACCTGCTGATCATGCTGTTTATCGGCTGGTATTCCTCAACCAAGATCACAAACAACACGGATTTCGTGGTTGCAGGAAGACGGCTCGGTCCGCTTCTGATGGCGGGCACGCTTGCCGCGACTGAGATCGGCGGCGGCAGCTCACTCGGCGTCGTGCAGAACGGCATGAGCGGCTACGGCATGAGCGCCTCATGGTACATCATCACGATGGGTATCGCGTTCGTGATCCTCAGCTTCCTCGCACCCAGATTCAGAGGCGCGACGGTCAAGACGGTTCCGGAATACTTCCGCCGCCGTTACGGCAAGGCCAGCGGCCTCGTCACGGCGATCATCATGTTCCTGCCGCTGATCGGCCTCACAGCCGGACAGTTCATCGCGTCGGCGGTCATCCTGTCCACGATGCTCGGCATCAATTATCAGGTGGCGGTTATCATCGTCGCGGTCGTGGTGACTGTGTATTCGATCATGGGCGGTCTGTGGAGCGTCACGCTGACCGACTTCATCCAGGTCTTCCTGATCGTCATCGGCATGATCATCGCCGTCCCGTTCGCGCTGAATTATGCAGGCGGCTGGAGCAATGTCGTCGCGAACGTTCCGGAAGGCACGCTGAGCATGTTCCAGGGCTATGACGCATTTGCGGTCATCTCGCTCGTCATCATGTATGTGGCGACGTTCTCCGTCGGCCAGGAAGCGGTTTCCCGATTCTACGCGGCGAGAGACGGAAAAGCGGCGAAGGGCGGCGCATGGCTTGCGGCTCTTATAAACTTCATCTATGCGTTTATCCCGACGATCCTCGGCATCATCACGCTCGCCCTGATCACGATGGGCAAGTTCAATGCCGCCGATTTCGAATCCGTCGGTGCCCGTTACGCGCTGCCGGTGCTCGCTATGGAAGTCATGCCGGCCATCATCTGCGGCCTGCTCTTCAGCGGCATCATCTCCGCGACGATGTCCAGCTCCGACTCCGACCTTCTCGGCGCGGGCTCGATCTTTGCAAATGATATTTACAAGATCGTGATCAAGCCGGAAGCAACGGACGCACAGGTCATGAAAGTGACCAAGGTGACGATGTGCTTCGTCGGCGTCGCGTCGATGCTGATCGCGCTCTTCAACACACAGAGCCTCATCACGATCCTGATGTTCTGCTTCACGCTCCGCGCGGCAGGCTCCTTCTTCCCGTATGTCCTCGGACATTACTGGGGCAAGGCTTCGACGGCAGGCACCATCGCGTCCCTGATCGCGGGCACGATCGTGGTCGTCTACCTCGACCAGTTCTCGCACGGTGATCTGTTTGGCATCCACTTCAGCCAGACGATCGTCCCCGGCCTTGTGGCGGCGCTGATCTGCTTCGTCATATTCTCTCTGATCTTCCCGCCGAAGAAAGAGACGATGGAACTGTCTGAAGAAGACTGAAAAAAGAGCTTATAGAGAAATCGAGGGGGTCAGACCCCGTTAAGGAAGCTTAACGGGGTCTGACCCCCTCTTTTGTTGAAGAGTGCCGCGAATTCTGGTAGTATGGAGTGCGGAAGCAAGCCGGGTGCGGCGTGATCCGAAACAACGCACCTTTTATGCGAAAAGACAGGTAAGGAAGTCAGGTGATCATGACAGATATGGATCGCATAAGGCGCAGGAGCGCAGTGGATTATCTGAGAGCAGTCGGCAGGGGACTGCCGCTTGTGCTGCTCGCAGCCGCAATCGGGGCTCTTTCGGCCTACCTGATCTTTGAGAAACTGATTCCGCCTTCCTTTACGGCGATGACGTCGATCCTCATCTCCACGGAGGCTGAGGGAGACGATGCGGCAGCGGGACAGGTTGTGATCGGAGTCAGCGAGGAAGCGGCGGCACGGGAAGCGCTCATGCCGGAATTCATAAAGGAAAGCGCGGATGTGATACGGAGCCGCGAGGCGTCGGAGGCCGTGATCGGGAGACTTCAGCTGAAAGTGGACGGCACGCCCATGAAAGCGTCCTCCCTTCAGCGCCTGATCAGCACCGAAGCGGACGAATCCGCCGGGATCATCACTATCCGGGTGAAGGATACGGACGCGCAGAGGGCGGCGGACATCGCCAACGTGCTCCGGGAAACGGCGGCGGGGATGATCGAAAGCAGCGCCTCCGGTTTCCACGTCACACAGCTTGAACAGGCGGAAGCGCCGCTTGATCCCGCCGAAGACAATCAGATGCTGCGTCTTCTTATCGGCGCGCTGATCGGTGCGGCGGCCGCACTTCTTATTTTGACGCTGATCTTCCTCGGCGACGACGTGATCCGGACGAGCCGGGACGCCGAGCGGATGCTCGGGGCGGAAGTGATCGCCGTGATCCCGTACTCGAAAAGCGAGAGCACAGCCTTTGAGGAAAAGAAGAAAAAGCGCGGAAGGAGGAAGACATCATGAAACGGGCCCGGCTCCTTTTGGACCGTGAGATGCCTTATGAGGTGGAAACGGCCTATCAGACACTCCGCGCCAATCTGATCTTTGAATGCTCGGAAAAACAGACGATCGGCATTATCTCCGCGAAGAGGGAAGAGGGCAAGAGCCTCGTTGCGATGCGCCTCGGCATCTCCCTCGCGAAAGCAGGGCGGAAGGTGCTGCTTCTGGATGCGGATCTCCGCAATTCCGCGATGCAGGCACATATAAGCGTTGATTCGGGACCCTTAAGAGGAACCTCGGATTTCCTAAGCGGACAGTGTACCGTCGAAGACGTCATCTGCTCGACCGACGTGCCGGGACTCTATCTGATTCCGGCGGGGACATGTGAAGGGGATCCGGGCATCCTCTTTGAAAATGCGCGCTGCCGCGAGCTCCTCGGAATCCTGAAAAAAGTGTTTGATCTGATCCTTGTGGATACGACGGCGCTTGAGACGGCCGTGGACGCGGCGGTTGTTGCCAGACGGTGCGACGGGGCGCTCCTTATAACGGAGTCCGGGCGGAACCGGGGCAGGGACATGGCGGATCCCCTGCAGCTCCTGATGAGAAGCCGGTGCCCGCTGATCGGCGTTGTGCTCACGAAGCAGCCTTAACGGGGCGGAATCCCCGACAGGAGAACAAACGAGATGAAGCTTTTGTACGCAGAGGACGAGCCGGCCATGGCGGAAGCCGTGGCGGATATCCTGACCTTTCATAAATATTCCGTCGACGTGGTTGCGGACGGAGAGAAAGCGCTCGACTACGCAAGAAATGAATCATATGACGGGATCATACTGGATGTCATGATGCCGAAAAAATCCGGCCTGGAGGTCCTCGGCGCCCTGAGACAGAGCGGCGACCGCACGCCGGTGCTGCTCCTGACCGCGAAAGCGGAAGTGGAGGACCGGATCGAGGGGCTTGACCTGGGCGCCGACGATTATCTGCCGAAGCCCTTCGCGATGGGAGAGCTGCTGGCCAGAGTGAGGGCGATGCTGAGAAGGCGGGAGACGTTTCAGCCCGACATCGTCTCGTTCGGAGACATTTCCCTGAATCCGAAGGATTATACGCTGTCATGCGGAAAACAGAGCGCCACGCTGCCGAATCTGGAGTACCGCCTGATCGAGACGCTGCTCGTAAACCAGGGGATGTATCTGAGCGCGGAGCAGCTTCTCGTAAAAGTGTGGGGCTATGAGACCGACGCGGATGTGAACACAGTCTGGGTGTATCTGTCCGGACTCAGGAAGCGGCTTGCCTCGATCGGCTCGTCCGTCATCATCCGCTCAAAGCGGAATATCGGATATACACTCGCGGAGAAAGAAACATGACCCGTATCCTTCGAAAACGGTTCATACGGAGTGCGATGCTCGCCGTCACGCTGGTGATGGTGATCTTTTTGATTGCGATCAATGCGTTAAATGCGTATACGATGAAGCGGGACACGGAGAAGACGGTTCAGCTGATACTCACGGATTCGATGGCCGTGCAGATGGACGGCGGGCCGGGCGGACCGGGCGCGGGACTCTCTCCCGCAGGAAATGCGGATATGCCCGGGCCTCCTGAAGGAAATGCGGACATGTCCGTGCCGCCTGACAGTGCACCGGACGCGCCGGATGAAGCCGGCGGAGACCTTGAGAAGCCGGACCGCGTCCCGGATGAGGCGCTCATATCCGAACAGTATTTTTTCGTGCGGCTGACGAGCGAAGGGCAGGCGATCGATACCGGTCTTACGCACATCGCCGCTCTTGACGAGGACCAGGCGGTATCCTACGCGAAAGAAGCAGCGGGCACCGGGCTTTTAGAAGGCCGGCTTGACCGGTACTACTTCCGGAAGATCCAGGATATGGCGGAGGATACGAGCCGCTTTTTATTCCTCGATACCAGCCAGCAGCAGCGCGCCGTGATGCGCACCTTCTTCGTGACGGCCGCGGTCGGCGGCGTCACATGGCTGCTCATGCTTCTCCTTGTGATCTTTCTTTCCAGGAAGGCGATCGAGCCGATCGCGAAAAACATCGAGCGGCAGAAACAGTTCGTGACGGACGCGGGGCACGAGATCAAGACGCCTCTGGCGATCATTCAGGCCAACGCGGACGTCCTTGAGCTCCACACCGGGAGCAACAAATGGATCGATCATATCCGCGAGCAGGTATCGCGGCTCAGTGACCTCACGCGGAATATGCTGATGCTCTCGCGCATGGAGGAGGGCAGCCTGTCCGGGGAGCCGCCGGTGACCTTTGACGCCGGCGCGGTTCTTCACGAGACATTGAAGACGTTCCGCGAAAGCGCCGAGGTGCGGGGCATCCGGATCACGGAAGAGACCGCACAGGGCGTCATGCTGACGATGCAGAGGGACGCGTTCGCGAATCTGCTGTCGATCCTCTTTGAAAATGCCGTGAAATACACGGATGAGGGCGGCCGGATCCGCGTCACGCTCGTCCGCGAGGGGAAAGACGCGGTCATCTGCGAGGAAAACACCTGCGCGGCCGTGCCGGAGGGAGATCCGGACCGGCTGTTTGACCGTTTCTACCGGGCGGACAAGGCCCGGACGCAGAAACAGGGAGGCAGCGGGATCGGGCTGTCAGTGGCAAGAGCGATCACGGAACAGGCCGGCGGCAGCATCAGGGCGGACTGCCCGGATGACCGCACCATCCGGTTTACGGTGAGACTGAGAGGAAAAGGGAGCAGATAAATGCGCGATAATGTGTTGGAATATCTGGAAGAGTCGGCACGCAGATGCCCGGACAAGACGGCCTTTGCCGACCCGGATGAGTCGGTGACCTATGCGGAGATCAAAGAGCGGGCGATGCGGATCGGGAGCGCCCTGGCCGCCGTGCTGCCGCCGGGAAGCCCCGTCCCCGTCCTTCTGAATAAAAGCGTAAAGGCGGTTTCGGTCATGCTCGGAGCGGTGTATGCCGGCTGCTTCTACTCGGTGCTGGACCTGCGCCAGCCGGATACCCGGCTGCAGAGCATCCTGATGACGCTGGATTCCGGGACGGCCGTGTGCAGCCGCGCGGATGACGGCGGATCGCGGTGCCTCAGGGGACAGCAGGTCCTCTACTACGAGGATCTGCTTAAGAGCGGGATTGATGAGGCACTGCTTCAGAAGAGACGTGCCGGAGCGCTGAACACGGACCCGCTTTATGTCAACTTCACTTCCGGCTCGACCGGCGTGCCGAAAGGCGTGGTGGTCTGCCACCGCTCGGTGATTGACTTTATCGAGCGATTCACAGAGATTACCGGCCTTTGCCCGGACGACGTGCTCGGCAACCAGGCCCCGTTTGACTTTGACGTGTCGGTAAAGGATATCTACAGCACGCTGTATCTGGGGGCTGAGATGCAGATCATACCCCAGCAGTACTTCCTGATGCCGACGGAGCTTCTGGACTTTTTGACCGGCCGCTCGGTGACGGTTCTCATCTGGGCCGTGTCCGCGCTGACGATCCTCACGAAGCTTCGCGCGTTCAGCTATAAAATCCCTGAAAAGGTGAGACGCGTCATTTTCTCCGGCGAAGTGATGCCGGTCAGGCATCTGAATATGTGGCGTGAGGCGGTTCCGGACGCCGTTTTCTATAATGTCTACGGCCCGACGGAGATCACCTGCAACTGCACCTGGTACCGCGTGGACCGCGCGTTTGACCAAAGCGAGGAGATCCCGATCGGAAAGCCGTTCCCGAATGAGAAGGTCTTCCTTCTCGACGAGGAGGACCGCCTGATCGAAGAGGCCGGAAAAACCGGCGAGATCTGCGTCGCCGGGACGGCGCTCGCGCTGGGCTATTACCGGAATCCGGAGGCGACCGCGGCCGTATTTGTCCAGAATCCGCTTCAGAGCGCCTATCCGGAAACGATCTACCGGACCGGGGATCTCGGAACGTATCTGGAGGACGGCGATCTGCTCTATATCGGCCGGAAGGACTTCCAGATCAAGCATATGGGCCACCGGATCGAGCTCGGCGAGATCGAGAAGGTGCTGTACTCCATCCGGGAGGTCGGGGACGCCTGCTGTCTTTTCATCCGCGACCGGATCGTGGCTTTCTATACCGGAGAGCTGACAAAGAAAGAACTTGTGCCGCTGATGAAGGAGCAGATACCGGACTATATGGTGCCGAATGTCTTTGTCCGGATGGAGCAGCTGCCGCTCAGCAAAAACGGCAAGATTGACCGGCAGAAGCTGAAGGCGGAGTACAGCCGCTGA
>CACXFK010000105.1 GCA_902766945.1 uncultured Lachnospiraceae bacterium
ATTCCGGCAGGGACCTGCGTCGTATACACCGTCGCCAAACCAGGATGCGCGGTCATTCATCGGGACCGTCATGTCTTCGAGGGAACCATATTGTCCGTTATAGTAACCAAGTCGCTCCATTTGCAAACCTTTCCATAAAACCTTGTACATATGATTTACAACAACTATGACCGCGAAGGGGCAAAAAGTCAAGCATAACCGGAAAATGAAAGCGGCGGAGCCACAGGCTCCGCCGCATCATAAGGGGGTGTTTACGGTTCATCCAAAGTACGGAGATACCGGTTCCGGTATTCAGTTGGCGTCAAGCCGTACAGGCTGTGAAAGATCCTTGTGAAATGAGACGCGGACGGATATCCGACCCGGTTGCCGACGAGCGAGATTTTCAGATCCGGTATCTGAAGCAGCTTTTCGGCCTCGCGGCAGCGGACCTGGTTGTGATAGGTGAGCAGCGTGCTGCCGGTGCATTCCCGGAAAACGCGGACCAGGTAACTCTTATTGACGTAGAGGGCACCGGCAAGCTCTTCTAAACAGAACTTCTCTGTGTAGTGCGCTTCAATCCGGGCTTTGGCGGCTTCCGCCAACTCCGCTTTTGAACCTTTCCAGTCGGGCTGATCCGGCCGGCAGCGCCGGCAGGGGTGAAACCCTTTCGCAATCGCTTCTTCCAGAGTATCAAATATAATGACATTTTTCGGATTGCAGGTTTTAGCGGGACACGAAGGCTTGCAGACGGACTTCGTCGTCCTGAGTCCGTAAAAGAACTGACCGTCATAGGTTTTATCTCTGTTGCGAATTGCAAGCCACTGCTCTTTCGTCAAGTTATACGTCCTCACTTAAAATTAGTAGTAATTAACTAGATTATAGAAATGTAAACCGCATCTTGCAATTCTCCGGAATTAAAAGTCAATATTAGTATAATTTAACCGGAATTCGAAGCCAATAACAGGACACACGAGGATGCCCGGATGTTGTACGATAGACAAAGCCGGTTTGGACTGGCTTTTTGTTTGTACTTGAGTTAGAAATATTTATCTATAGAGATATTAGTCTATTTTCAGAAATATACATTTACTTGCAGGCAAACGTGTTTACTCAAAGCGCGACTTGCCAATGAAAAAGAGGAGGTCATGGCAAATGAAGAAAAACAATCTGATGACGGCAGGCGGAATCTGTCTCCTGGTTCTTTCGGCCGCCGCGTCGCTCGGAACGCATTTTCTTTTTCATGCGTGCGGACCGAAAGAAGACGGCAGCTATATGACCTGCCACTATGCGCAGTCCGCTTCGGAAGGGACGGCCGCTGTCCTTGCAGTGCTTGCGCTGCTTCTTCTTATAAGCAAAAGCAGATCCGCGATGAAGGCGTATGCCGCTGCGATGGTGCCGGTCTCGGTTCTGATGATCCTCATCCCGAATACCCTGATTCCGCTCTGCATGATGCCGGATATGCGGTGCCGGTCCGTGATGCGTCCGGCTGTACTTGTGATCGGGATTCTGATCCTCCTCATATCGGCGGTGCTTGCGCTTGTGCCGGCAAAGGAAAGGGGAGCGGACTCAGTATGAAACAATCAATATCCTTCCGGAACTTTGCGGGAAGACCCGGAAGAAGCGCGGCGCTTGTGATTCTGACCGCGCTTCTGAGCTTTTCCGCCGCGGGCGGCGTCCTGATCATCAGCGGCCTCCGGAGCGGCCTGAATTCGCTGACGGCCCGCCTGGGCGCCGACATCATGGTTGTGCCGTACGAGGCCACGACAAAATCCAAGCTGACGGATATGATCCTTCAGGGTAATCCGGGCTACTTTTATATGAACCGGACGGCGACAGACAAACTGCAGACGCTGGAGGGCATCGGCCGGTATTCGGAGCAGTTTTTTCTCGCGAGCGCTTCGTCCGGCTGCTGCTCCCTGCCGGTCCAGATCATCGGATTCGACCCGGAGACTGATTTTACGATCCGGCCGTGGATCGAGCAGTCTTTTAAGGGCGAACTGGGCGAACTGGACATACTGGTCGGCAACGACCTGAATGCTTTTGCCGGAGATGAGCTGACCTTCTACGGAACGGTCTGCAAGGTGGCGGCCAAACTGGAAAAAACCGGCACTTATCTGGATACCGCGGTCTACGCGGACGAGGATACGATCCGCACACTGATCCGTTCGGCAAAGGAGAAAGGCCTCTTTGACTTCGGGGACGCGGATCCGGATCAGATCGTCTCCTGCGCGCTGATCGACGTGGCGGACGGATACGGGATCGAGGACGTCCTGAATGACATCAATCTTCACGTCCGCAAGGTCGAGGCGGTGCGCCCGCAAAATATCGTGTCCGATGTCGCAGGAAAACTGACGGGCGTATCGGGGCTTATCGGCGGGCTGATCGCAGTGGTCTGGGTGATCGCCATCGTCGTGCTCTCACTGGCGTTTGTCATGATCGCGAATGAGCGGAAGAAAGAATTCGCGGTCATGAGAGCGATGGGCGCATCGTCGAAAAAGCTGGTCCGGATCGTGCTCGGAGAGGCCGGCCTGATCAGCGTCATCGGGGGTATCTCCGTAGCCCTCATCGCCGTCCTGATCTGTGTGCCGTTTGCCGGGCTCATGGAAACTGAGCTGCAGATGCCGTTTCTTCTTCCGGGACCGGCGGGGTTGATCCTGCTTACACTTGCTTCGGCGGCGGTTTCGGCAGCGGCGGGCCTTTTGTCTTCCGGGATCAGCGCGCGGCGAATCAGCGGGATTGATACGGCATTTTTACTGAGGGGTGAAAACTGATGGAGCTTACCTCTGAAGGCATCATGAGAGAATTTGTCCGGAAACGCGGTGATTCCAATGTGTTTCAGGCTGTTGAGCCGACGGACTTTCAACTGAAAGAAGGACTCGTCACGGTTCTTGCGGGACATTCCGGAAGCGGGAAAAGTACGCTGCTCCATATGCTGGCGGGACTCCTTGTCCCGACGGCAGGCGTCGTAAAAGCCGGGGATGTAAGCCTGTATGAGCTGGATGACGAAGAACGGTCTGCCTTCAGGAACCGGCATATCGGCATCATTCCGCAGGGACAGACAGCGCTTCGCTCTCTGACGACATTTGAAAATGTCATGCTCCCCTACAGGCTGTCGGATGCGAAATCCAAAGAGCGCGAAGCGGTTTCGGCCGCGCGGGCCGAGAGCCTGCTTGAAAGAATGGGCATCGCGGACCTGAAGGACGTGATGCCTTCCGAAATGTCCGGCGGTGAAATAAGGAGAATGGCGATCGCCAGGGCACTGCTCCTTGAGCCGGAAATCCTTCTGGCCGATGAACCGACGGCGGATCTGGATCCGGAAAATACCGCGGTCGTGCTGTCCCTTCTGCGTGAGGCGGCCCGCGGAGGAACCTCAGTGCTCATCGTGACGCATGACGCGGATGCCGCAGCGTGCGCAGACCGGATGTTTCAGATGGACAGAGGGCGGCTGACGGAAACGGCCGCCCGTTGAAACGAAGTCAATTCCGGGACAGAATATTCCCAAGATGGTCAATTTCAGAACACATACAGGCTTTTGTGTGCGGTATAATGTCACCTGTTAAAGGAGTCTAAAT
>CACXFK010000106.1 GCA_902766945.1 uncultured Lachnospiraceae bacterium
CCGTTATAAGGCAGAAAAGTGGTGTCTGAATCCGACCGGGACGCTTCACGGAGGCATTATGGCTTCCGCCTGCGATATCGCGATGGGCGTGCTGGCGAGAGTCCTGGATGACGGAGTCCGTGCCGCTACGGTCGAACTCAACGTCCATTATATGCGGCCTGTGGATCCCGGGACGGAGTATATCGTGACCGCCAGGATGAAAAAGAACGGAAAGAGCCTTAAGTTTATGGAATGTGACGTCCGATCCGCTTCTGATGATAAGATGCTCGCCGGTGCGACCGGCATCTTTGTGAGAGCACCGGGTTCGGGCAGTCAGAATAGATAACTCATTCATTTTTATATTTTTAAGAAAAGGAGTGTAGTGATGCTGCGGGATCAGTTTGATTTAACAGGTAAAAAAGCTGTCGTAACGGGCGGCGCCAGAGGACTCTGCAACGGCATGGCGCAGGCGTTCCATGATATGGGGGCTGAAGTGGTTCTTATCGACATGTCTCCGAATGTGCATGACGCGGCCGCCGAGATGGCAAAGGACGGCGCTCCGGTTTACGGAGTGCAGGGAAACCTGACCGATACGGCGAATCTCGGAAAGCTGGTCGACGAGTGTGTGGAGAAGCTCGGCCGGATCGACATCCTTCTCAACGGGGCGGGCATTCAGTTCCGCGCACCGGCGGTGGAATTTCCGGAAGAGAAATGGAGAGCGATTCTCGACGTCAACTTAAGCGCCATGTTTTTCCTGTCACAGGAGGTCGGCCGCAGGATGATCGAGCAGCGCTACGGCAAGATCATCAACATCGCTTCGATGTGCTCATTCTTCGGCAGCGTTCTGATTCCCGCCTATTCGGCCAGCAAGGGCGGTGTGGCGCAGCTCACGAAAGCACTGTCCAACGAATGGGTGCAGTACGGAGTCAATGTCAACGCGATCGCTCCGGGGTATATGGCCACACAGCTCACAGAAGATATGAAGGTTAAGAACCCTGCCCAGTACGAACAGATCACGGGACGCATCCCGGCAAAGAGATGGGGAACCGTGGAAGACCTGAAGGGTATTGCGGCGTTCCTTGCTTCCGACGCATCGTCCTATATCTCGGGCGCTGTGATCCCGGTGGATGGCGGTTATCTCGGCAACTAATCCTAAATCAGGAGGAAGGATATGAGTACCTTTATACAAGCTATTGTAAACGGCTTCATGGTCGGCGGCATCTACGCGCTTGTGGGCGTCAGCCTGACCCTGATCTTCGGTGTGCTGAAGATCGTCAACTTCTGTCAGGGACAGCTGCTGATGCTTGGTATGTATGTCTCGTACACGCTTTACGCGCAGTTCCATATCGATCCGTTTTTCGGCATCCCGCTGACGGCGGCGATCATGTTCCTGTTCGGCATGATCATCCAGGGCGTTTTCATTACGAGATCCATGCAGGATGACCAGGACAGCAACATCCTGTTCCTGACGGTCGGCCTCGGCATTCTCTTTGAAAATGTCTGCCTGATGATCTTCAAGTCCGACTACCGCACAGCGAACAGCGTGTTCAGCAACAAAGTCCTGAATCTGGGCAATTTCAACGCGTCTGTTCCGAAGCTGATCGGCCTTGCGATCGTCGTAGTCGTGGCGATCCTGCTCGGCGCATTCCTGAAATATACCCGAATCGGAAAAGAGATCCGCGCCACATCCCAGAACAGGACCGGCGCTGAGGTCTGCGGCATCAAGACGAAATTCGTCTATGCGGCCACATACGGGATCGGCGCAGCCATCCTCGGCGTGGCGGCTTCCTGCCTGATGCTGTACTACTACGTATTTCCGGCAGTCGGTGACGTCTACGGCACAAGAGCGTTCATCGTCGTGACACTGGGCGGTCTCGGCAACGTCATCGGCGCGCTGGTCGGAGGCATTGTCCTCGGCCTGCTTGAGACGGTCGGATCGGTGATCGTCGGGTCTTCCTTTAAAGATACGCTGGTCTTTGCGGTCTTTATCCTGATACTTGTCGGCAAGCAGATGTTTAAGGGAAAGAGAGGGTGACCATGATGAAAAAACGTTTTGGAAGTAGACATATAGGAGCGCTGCTGCTTCTACTTATACTCGCCCTTATTCCGGTTATCATCAGAAATACCTATATTCAGACGATCTTTATCCTCATTTTCTATACGGCAAGCGCGTCTCTTGCGTGGAGCGTACTCGGCGGCCTGACCGGTCAGCTCTCGCTCGGCCATGCGGCATTTATGGGACTTGGCGCCTACACCAGCACCCTGCTGCTTGTGAACGCGAACCTGTCTCCGTGGCTCAGCATCCCGATCGCTTTCGTGTTCGTCGGCCTGATCTGCATGCTGCTGCTTTCACCGTGCTTCGTGCTTCACGGCCCGTATTTCACACTGGTCACGATCGCGTTCAGCTACGCGTTCCTGAACCTGTTCACCAACTGGGACTATGCCGGCAAAGGACAGGGCATCGTGCTTCCCTTCGGGGCAGAGGATTTCGCCCTGATGCGTTTCAAGAGCAAGACATCTTACTTCTATATCGCGCTCTGCATGATGGTTCTGTTCTACATCGTGCTCCGCCTCATCGACCGCTCAAAGCTCGGTTACGGCCTGAAGACCGTCCGTGAAGATGAGGGTACAGCCAACGCGATCGGCATCAGCCCGCTGAAGTACAAGATGATCGCCACGTTTATCAGCGCGGGCATGATCGCTGTCTGCGGCGTCTTCTACGCAAACTATTTCCGTTTCATCGATCCGGAGATCATGGCAGAGAGCCAGGCCATCGAATACGTGCTTCCCGCCATTATCGGCGGTATCGGCAGCGTCACGGGGCCGCTGATCGGAGCCTTCATCATCGTTCCGCTTTCACAGTACCTGAACGCGGCGCTCAGCTCGGTCGTATCCGGCGCGAACCTCGTGGTCTATGCCGTGATCCTTATCGCCGTCGTGATGTTCCAGCCGACCGGTATCATGGGCTGGTACCAGAACAGCAAACTGAAGAAAAAACTGTCGGGCTTCTTTGACAATCTGGACAGGAAGCTTGGATTTGACAAGAGTCAGAATGCATAAGGAGCGTGGGATATGGCTACTCTGCTTGAATTAAACAATATTTCAAAAAGTTTTAAAGGCCTGAAGGCGGTGAATGATGTCAGCTTCTCGGTAGAAGAGAAGAGCATCACGGGCATCATCGGAAGCAACGGGGCCGGCAAGACAACGCTGTTTAACATGATCAGCGGCGTCTTCCCGCCCACAGAAGGCACTGTGATCTACAAAGGAAAGGATCTCGCTTCCGTAAAGCCGTACCAGTATTCTTCGATCGGCATCGCGAGAACCTTCCAGATCATGAAGCCCCTCAAGCATATGACGGTTATGGAAAATGTGACCTCGGGAGCCCTGTTCGGCAGACGCAACATCAAGTCCGCCAAGGAGGCGGAGGAGTACGCGCTTGAGATCCTGAACTTTACGGGTCTTTATGAGCGCCGCGACGTGCTTCCGGGAAGCATGGGAACTCCGTTCAAGAAGCGCCTTGAAGTGGCACGCGCGCTGGCGACGGATCCGGAGCTGCTTCTTCTCGACGAGGTTATGGCCGGTCTGAATCCGACAGAAACGGATGACGCCATCGAGCTTTTCCGCAAGATCAATGAGCGCGGGATCACGATCCTCCTGATCGAGCACGTCATGCGCGCCGTCGCAAATCTGTGTGAGACCGTCGTGGTCATGCACCACGGAGAGAAGATCACCGAGGGCACGCCGGAGCAGGTGATGAACGATCCTTATGTCATCGAGATCTATCTGGGCAAGGAGGACGAGACGGATGGCTGATTACTTTAAGATCAACAACATATGCGCGAAGTACGGGGATATCCAGGTTCTCTGGGACGTCAACATCTCTGTGGCAAAGGGCGAAATCATCGCGCTGGTCGGCAGCAACGGCGCCGGCAAGACGACGACGGTCCGGAACGCGGCGGGCCTCATGATTCCGTCTTCGGGCTCAATTGAGTTTGACGGCGCGAATATGACGGGCAAGAGAAGCGCGGAGTATGCGGAAGCCGGCATCATCCTGGTTCCGGAAGGCCGGCAGCTCTTCCCGGAGATGACGGTATATGAAAACCTGGAGCTCGGCGCGATGACAAAAGCCGCGAAAGCAAAGATCGGCGAAAATGTCGAGCGCGTCTTCAACTGGTTCCCGATTCTCAAGGAGAGAAGAAAACAGCTCGCCGGCACGCTGTCCGGCGGCGAACAGCAGATGGTCGCATTTTCAAGAGGCATGATGTCGATGCCGAAGGTGCTGATCATGGACGAGCCGTCGCTCGGCCTTGCACCGAATATCGTGGATAATATCTTCGCGATCGCAAAAGACATCGCAAAGGAAGGCGGGCTCACGATCATCCTCGTCGAGCAGGATGTCCGCAAGGCGCTGAAGATTGCGGACAGAGGCTACGTCCTTGAAAACGGCGAGATCCGCCTGGAAGGTGCGGCGGACGACCTGATGCACAATGACGAGGTTAAGAAAGCGTACCTCGGATTCTGATTCGCGGCGGATCGCAGAATTGCACATTGGAAAGCAGCTTCGCTGCTGTGCAATTCGCGCACGATTCCTCTTCGAGAATCGTGATTTACAA
>CACXFK010000107.1 GCA_902766945.1 uncultured Lachnospiraceae bacterium
GGACCTATTCTGGACCGGCGTACTGGATCCGTCGCTTCGCGTCTTCGACATCATCATGGAGACGAAGTACGGGACGTCCTACAACTCTTATCTGCTTAAAGGAAGCCGGAAAACGGCACTCTTTGAGACCTCAAAACTCGCATTTTTTAAGGAGATGAGGGCGTATATCGAGTCGGAAGTCCGTCTCGAAGACATAGACTACCTCATCATGGATCACACGGAACCGGACCATGCGGGAACGGTAGAGAAGCTTCTCGAAGTGAACCCGTCCCTGACGATCGTCGCAACGGGGACCGCCATCCAGTTCCTGAAACACATCGTCAACCGCGATTTCAACAGCATTGCGGTAAAGGACAACGACCACCTTTCGCTCGGCGACAAGACGCTCGAGTTTATGGTTCTGCCGAATCTGCACTGGCCGGATACGATGTACACGTATGTTCCGGAAATGCAGACGCTCTTTACCTGCGACTCCTTCGGCTCGCACTACGCCTGTGACGGCGTCCTGCGTTCGAAGGTGGCGGATGAGGCGGGATATGCCGAGGCGACGAAGTATTATTTTGACTGCATCATCGGACCGTTCGCCTATCCGTATATGTACAATGCCCTTGAGAGGATCAAAGATCTCGATGTGACCGCGATCTGCTGCGGTCACGGCCCGGTTCTGGATTCTCATTTTGACGAGCTGTTCGGGTGGTACCGCTCATGGTGCGCTCCGCCTGAGAAGAAAGACAGAAAGCTTGTCGTCATGCCCTATGTCAGCGCGTACGGCTACACGAAGAAGCTGTCGGAAGAAATCGCCAAGGGCGTTGAGGACGCGGGCGATGTGGAAGTACACCGGTATGATCTGGTCTTCGACGACAAAGCCGGTCTCGCGGCGGATCTGGCAAATGCAGACGGTTACCTGTTTGGTACGCCGACCATCCTCGGAGAAGCGCTCGAGCCGGTCTATCAGCTCACGCTCTCCATGTATCCGCCTGTTTACAAGGGCAGGCTTGCGAGCGCATTCGGCTCCTACGGCTGGTCCGGTGAAGGCGTGCCGCATCTGATCGAGCGGCTGAAGCAGATCCGGCTGAACGTGCTCGACGGATTCCGCGTCCGCTTTAAACCGGACGACAGCCAGCTCGCCGACGCATATGACTTCGGCTACCAGTTCGGCTGTGTGCTTCTGAAGAAAGAAGTGAAGAAGAAAACCGGCGCGAGAACCCTCGTCAAATGCCTGGTCTGCGGCGCGATCTTTGATTCCTCGATCGAGATCTGTCCGGTCTGCGGAGTCGGTAAAGAGAATTTTGTCCCGGCGGATGAACCCTCGGATTTCCGGAACAATACGTCGCGGAAATATTTGATCCTCGGAGGCGGCGCGGCCGCTTTAGAGGCCGCAAAAGCGATACGGGAGAGGGATCAGACGGGCGGCGTCACGATGATCTCGGACGAGCCGTATCTGCCGTATAACCGGCCGATGCTGACAAAGGCGATGCTCTCCGATATGTCGGCCGATCAGCTGGCAGTCGAACCGCAGTCGTTCTATGACGAGCATGAGATCTCCATTCTCCTGAATACGAAAGCAGCGAAGATCGATCCTTCCGCGAAGTCCGTGACGGTTCTGAAAGACGGACAGGAACTGACGATACTTTATGACAAGCTGATCTATGCCCTCGGCGCGTCCAGCTTCGTGCCGCCGTTCAAAGGGGCGGATGACCCGAAGGTCGTGTCGGTCCGCACGATCGGAGACGCGCAGAAGGTGCAGCAGATGCTTCCGGACGTCAGGCAGGCTGTCGTCATCGGCGGCGGAGTCCTCGGCCTTGAAGCGGCCTGGACGCTCAGGCGCGGCAAAGTGGATGTGACCGTGATCGAGCATGCGGACCGCATCATGGCGCGGCAGCTCACAGATACGGCTTCGAGTGTCCTTTCAAAAGTGATTGAGGATGCGGGCGTACGCCTTCTGACCTCCTCGGACACAGCCGGGATCACGGAAGAGGGACTGACCTTGACAGACGGCACGTTCCTTCCGGCCCAGCTGATCATCGTGTCGACCGGTGTGCGCGGCAATCTTGACCTCGCGAAGGAGGCCGGAATCGGGATCAACCGCTCGATCGTAGTCAATGAGAAAATGGAGACCAGCGTTCCGGATATTTATGCGGCCGGCGACTGCGCCGAGTTCAACGGCATCAATTACGCCCTTTGGAGCCAGTCGGTGGAGGAAGGCAAAGTGGCGGGCGGCAACGCAGCCGGAGACGACCTCACTTATGAGACCGTGGACGGAGCGCTGACCTTCAACGGTATGGGAACCAGCCTGTTCTCGATGGGGGACAACGGAACGGATCCTTCGAAGCAGTACCGCACCGTCGAGATGCGCGACGAGCGAAGAAACCGCTACGAGAAATATACGTTTGTCAACAACCGCCTGACCGGTGTGATCCTTATCGGGGATACATCCCGTCTTGCCGAACTGACACAGAAGATCAAAGACGGCGCGAAGTTCGAGGAAGTCATCCGTCTGTAAAAGAACTCCGGCGCTTTGCTCCGGTAAGAAAAAGCAGTCAGCATGCGCTTGCATGTTACTGATATACATGTTCCTATTCACTATCTCAATTTGAAAGGGGATTACTATGGCAGACGCAAAAGGATTTATTGGTGAATTTAAAGAGTTTATCGCCAGAGGCAACGTTATGGACATGGCAGTCGGTGTGATCATCGGCGGTGCGTTCGGCACAATCGTATCATCGCTTGTTGAGGATGTGATCACCCCGCTGATCGGCCTGATCGGCGGCAACCAGGACTTCAGCGGCATTAAAGCCGGTCCGGTTATGATCGGCAATTTTATCAATGCAGTTGTGAACTTCCTGATCGTTGCGCTTGTTCTGTTTTGCGTCATCAAGGCGTTCAACAAGGCCAAGGAACTCAAGGACGGACCGGCTGTCGAAGAAGCACCGGCAACCAAGATCTGCCCGTATTGCAAGTCCGAGATCGCGATCGACGCAACAAAGTGCCCGCACTGCACATCTGAGGTGGAATAACGTATGAATGACGCAATGAGGCAGGATCTCATCGAGGAATTTATGGAGACGGTCCGGGAGATCGCCGAAGACATGCAGGATGATGAGACCATGCCTCTTGAGGACCTGATCCAGGAGGGCTATGTAGGCCTCCTCAGCGCGGTCAATGCTCTTCGGGAAGAAGACGGCGGGGAAGAGATGGCGGAATCCGGTCTCTCCCTCACCGAAGTGATCACAGACTCCATCAGAAGCGCGATGCAAAAAGCGCTCGAAGAGAACAGCAGCCGCTTTAAAACGGATGACCGGCTTGTTGTCCAGGTGGAACTCATGAACCGCAGCATTGAACGGCTGACCGAAGAACTCGGCACAAAGCCGAATATCGATGAGATCGCAAACGACATGAAAGTGCCGCAGGATACGGTGCTCCGGATCCTGAAGCTGACCGGGGAGTCCGTGAGCGATGAGGCGCTCACGCCGCCTTCCGGCAGCAGCCGTTCATGAGGAGACGCGAAACGGACCCGGCATGAACGCGCTCAAGTGCATCATTATAGAAGATCAAACCGTACGAACACGGGCCGGTGGATCGAAATTGAGTGTATCCGCCGGCTCTTTCTATGCTATAATGGCGGGTGAGATTGTCCCCGATGAGTACGCCGCCATCATCGGGATCCCCTGCGGGCTCATCGGCTCCGGCAGGCCACATTTCACAAACATGAGACGAAAGAGAATGCGGCGGATCCGGGGACGGCTTCCGGGCCGGATGAGCAGACAAACAAATAAAGCTTAAAAAGGGCCGCAAGGCCTGATTCACCAGGGCAGACCGCGCAGGCAGCGCTCTCTGCAGCAAGGCAAAGGGAGGGAATATCAGATGGCATGTCCAACAGCGATGAGAAATGAACTGCTCGGGAACACCGTGGCGAAGAACCTGGAGAAACGCGGATTTGAGGCGGTTTATGTCGCGACGGCCGCGGAAGCGAAGGAAAAGGCGCTCAGCTATATCAGGAAGGATGACGTGATCAGCTGGGGCGGCTGCCGGAGCGCGGAAGACTGCGGACTTATCGATGAGCTCCGCGGCGGCGCGTATCCGAATATCATTGACCGCGACACGGCGAAAACGCCTGAGGAGAAGACGGAACTTTCAAGAAAGGCATTTTTCGCGGATGTCTACATCGGCGGCGCCAACGCCATTTCCGAGGACGGCCAGATCGTCAACATCGACGGAAACGGCAACCGCGTGGCGGCGATGACCTGGGGACCGACAAACGTGATCGTGATCGCAAGCGTCGATAAGATCGCGAAAACCGTAGAGGACGCGGTCGCACGGGCCCGTATGGTGGCGGCTCCGATCAATATGCAGCGCTTCGGCAAGGACACGCCCTGCACGAAGACGGGTACCTGCATGAACTGCATGTCACCGGATTCGATCTGCAACGTATTCCAGATCATCCGGCGCTGCAACAGCCGGCAGGGCAGAATCAAAGTGATCCTGGTGGGTGAGAAGCTGGGATTCTGATCAGTGGTGAGGCAAGATCCCTTCCAA
>CACXFK010000108.1 GCA_902766945.1 uncultured Lachnospiraceae bacterium
CCGAGATAAGCCTTCCGAATCCGGTCATTGTCAAGCAGCTCCGCCGCCGTACCGGTCAGAGCGATGCTTCCGGTCTCGAGCACATATGCGCGGTCCGCGATGGACAGCGCCTTCTTGGCGTTCTGCTCGACCAGAAGGACGGTCGTGCCTTCTCTCGACACCTCTTCGATGATCGAAAAGATCTCATTGACAAAGATCGGCGAAAGCCCCATGGACGGTTCATCCATCAGGAGGATCTTCGGCTTGGACATCAGCGCCCTGCCCATCGCGAGCATCTGCTGTTCGCCGCCTGACAGCGTGCCCGCCACCTGGCGCGCGCGCTCCTTGAGCCGCGGGAAATGCCCGTAGACCTTCTCAAGCGATGCCTGCTTCTCCGCGGGATCCTTTCTTGTATAGGCTCCGAGCATCAGGTTCTGATACACCGTCATCTCCGGAAAGACGCGCCGTCCCTCCGGCACATGGGCCATCCCCATCTCGACGATCTTATGCGCAGGCGTCTTCGTAATATCCCGTCCCTCGAACTCGATCTTGCCGGAGGCAGACTCAACGAGTCCCGTCACCGTGTGAAGGATCGTGGTTTTCCCGGCTCCGTTTGCGCCGATGAGGGCGATCACTTCTCCCTCGTTGACTTCAAATGAGACGTCCTTCAGCGCCGGGATGACGCCGTAACGGACACACAGATCGGAAACATTCAGCATAGCCATAACCGCGTCACCTCCTCAATCATCGCCCAGATAAGCCTTGATGACTTCCGGGTTGCTGAGCACGTCCCTGGTCGGGCCCTGCGTCAGGATCCGGCCGAAGTTCAGAACGGTCAGCTTCTCGCAGATCCCCGATACGAGCCGCATGTCATGCTCGATCAGGAGGATCGTCATCCCGAACTTCTCGCGGATGAACCGGATATCCTCCATCAGTTCTTCCGTTTCATTTGGGTTCATGCCGGCCGCCGGTTCATCCAGAAGCAGCAGCTTCGGATTGGTCGCCATCGCGCGGGCGATCTCAAGCTTTCTCTGCTTGCCGTACGGCAGGTTGGATGCGAGCGTGTCCGCTTCCGTATCCAGGTCAAACACGGCCAGCAGTTCCAGGGCCTTCTCGTTCATCTGCTTTTCCACCGCGAAGTAAGAAGGCAGACGCAGCACTGCCGCGACAGGAGAATACCGGAACTGATTATGAAGTCCGATCTTGACGTTGTCAAGCACACTCTGGTCCTTGAACAGACGGATGTTCTGGAACGTCCGGGCCACCCCGGCGCGGTTGATGTCGATCGTGGACATCCCCGTGATATCCTTATCTTCCAGCTTGATCACGCCTTCGGTCGGCTTGTACTCGCCCGTAAGCAGGTTGAAAACCGTCGTTTTTCCGGCTCCGTTCGGCCCGATCAGGCCGTACAGATCGCCTTTTTCCACGGTCAGATTGAAATCATCGACCGCGCGGAGTCCGCCGAACTGGATCGACAGATTCTTGATCTCAAGGAGTGCCATTTATCTGCCCTCCTTTCCGGCCTCTGAGGCCTCTCGTCTGCTCCGGATCACATTTCCGGGCCTGTGCTTCTGGATCCACGCCCTGGACTTCGGATTCCAGTTGATGATCATCATCACGATGAGGATGATCGAATAAATCAGCATGCGGTAATCCGCCATGAAGCGGAGCACCTCCGGCAGAAGCGTCAGGATGATCGACGCGATGATCGCGCCTCTCGTCGATCCGATCCCGCCGAGCACGACGAACACGAGGAAGAGAATCGACATGTTATAGCCGAATCTCGCCGGCGTCGCGATGAGGGACGACAGATTGTGTGAATACAAAGCGCCCGCGCAGCCCGCGATGACGGCGGAAAGCGTAAACGCAGCCATCTTGTACTTCGTGATCGGCACACCGACCGATCCCGCGGCGATGCGATTGTCGCGGATCGCCATGATGGCGCGCCCCGTCCTGGAGTTGGTCAGGTTGAGGACGACAACCGTTGAAATGAGAAGGATCAGGAAGCCCACGACAAAATTCGCGTCAAAGGGCGTGCCCGTGATGCCGAGCGGTCCGTTGATGATCATCTCGCCGTCTTCCATGAGGTTCAGCGACGCGGCGTCTTTGATGGAAAAATGCAGCCCGGCCGCATCTCTTCCGACATACAGGACATTCATCAGATTCTTGATGATTTCGCCAAATGCCAGCGTCACGATCGCCAGATAATCGCCCTTCAGCCTGAGCACCGGAATACCGATCAGGAATCCGAACACGCCGGCCACCGCGCCTCCGACGAGGATCGCCAGAAGGAATCTCGGGAACGTGCCCATCGACTGCTCAACCACTTTGCTGAAAAAGGCGCTGGCAAACGCGCCGACGCACATGAATCCGGCATGGCCGAGCGACAGTTCGCCCAGGATGCCGACAACCAGATTCAGCGAGACCGCCATCGTCGCGTAGACGCACAGCGGCACGAGCAGGCCGTCCATCTGGCTGTTGATCATCCCCGCGGTCTTTAAGATCTGGACGATCACAAAGGCTGCGATGATCATGCCGATCGTGCCCATATTGTTCCGGGAAGTCTTTTTAATATTGTTCATACCGCTTCCCCCTCTCAGACCTTTTCCTGCACGACTTTGCCCATCAGTCCGGTGGGCTTGACCAGAAGCACGACAATCAGTACGGAGAAGACGATCGCGTCGGACAGCTGGGAAGAGATGTAGGTCTTGGCCAGAATCTCAATGACGCCAAGCAGAAGTCCGCCGATCATCGCACCCGGGATCGAGCCGATGCCGCCGAAAACGGCCGCAACGAATGCCTTGATGCCGGGCATCGAGCCTGTGTACGGGCTCAGTGTCGGATAGGCCGAGCAGAGCAGGACACCGGCGATGCCGGCCATCGCGGAACCGATCGCAAAAGTCAGCGAGATCGTGCCGTTGACCGAGATCCCCATGAGGGAAGCCGCGCCGCGATCCTGGGAGCAGGCGAGCATCGCCTGTCCGGGTCTCGTCCGGTTGATGAACAGCTGCAGGAGCAGCACCAGCACGATGCTGACCGCGATGCAGACGAGACTGATCGTCTGGATGCGGAACGCGCCGGCCTGGATCGTCATCTTGTCCATCGGGATGATGGATGTGAACATCTTGGGATTGGACGTGAAGATGATGAGCGCCATATTCTGAAGGAAATAACTGACGCCGATCGCCGTGATGAGGACTGCAAGAGAAGAGCCCGCATGCCTGAGCGGCTTATACGCGATCTTTTCAATGCAGATGCCGAGGAGCATACAGCCGCACATGGACGCGATCAGGCCGACGACAGGCGGCATGCCGGCCGTCGTGATCACGGAAAATGCGATGTACGCGCCGACCATGATGACGTCACCGTGGGCGAAATTCAGCATCTTGGCGATACCGTACACCATCGTGTACCCGATCGCGATGATCGCATAGATGCTTCCAAGACTCAGTCCGTTGATGAGATAAGCGATAAAACTGACCATAGGAGCCTCCTATGAGGATGTAGTATATAAGAAATCTGAAGAATTTCCTATGAGATGAAAAATGCGGGGCATCCCGCAGGGATGTCCCGCAAAAGGCCTCTGCCTTTTTACATTCCTGACGTTTGATCAGGCAACAGCCGGCAATCTTACTGCATGGAAACGTAAGCGCCGTCCTGGATCACGACAGCCTTCGGATCCTTGTTCGGCTCGCCGTCAGCCGTCCAGACGATCTTCTCGCCGGTGAGACCGGCGATTTCGATCTCGGTAATCGCTGTCTTCAGCGCTTCGCAAAGATCGGAAATCTCCATATCCGGAGTTGCTTCAGCCTTCTCAAGGGCAGCCTTGATCGCATAGACGCCGTCATAAGCGTCCGCTGCGAACTGGTTCGGAGTCATGCCGTAAGCTTCCTGATACTTCGCGACGAAGTTCTTCGTGAGGTCGTCATCCGCGTCCGCTGCGAACGGTGTCAGCAGCATCACGCCTTCAGCAAGGGACTTCTCGAAGTTGTCCATGTCGAGCATGCCGTCAAGGCCGTCGCATCCGAAGAACTTGACGTCGAGGCCCATCATCCTGGCCTGTGTCAGGATCGTGCCTGCCTGTGTATAGTAGATCGGAAGGAAGATCAGTTCCACGCCCGCGTCCGCGCACTGCTGGAGCTGAGAGCTGAAGTCTGTATTGGAGTCGGCTGTGAAAGCACACTTTACAGCCACATCGATGCCGTAATCGGGAGCGGCCGCCTCAAAGCTCGCTTCGATGCCTGCGGAATAAGCGTCCGAGCTGTCATAGATCGAGCCGACCTTCGTTGCCAGCTGATGCTCGCCGATGTACTGGGCGCTTCTCATACCCTGGCTCGGATCGGAGAAGCAGACGCGGAAGACGTTGTCGTTTTTCGTCACGTCCTCGCCGGAGCCGGACGGTGTCAGCTGGAACATATTGTCCGCTTTGGTTTTTTCGGCAACCGCGATCGCACAGCCGGTCGTGGTCGGGCCGAGAAGGATCTGCATACCCCAGTCCTTAAGGGCGTTGTACGCGTTGACGGACTTCTCGGAATCAAGCTCGTCGTCCTCGCCTTTGTACTCGATCTGATATCCGTTGATGCCGCCCGCTTCATTGATCTCGTCAACCGCGATCTGGGCTGCGTTTACGACAGCCGTGCCGTAATTGGCTGCAGGGCCCGTGAGCGGTCCGCTGGCGCCGATGTAAAATGCGTCCGCAGCGAAAACGCTCGCCGACATCATGCCTGCGGCCATAGCGGATGTGAGCATCAGAGAAACGAACTGCTTCATCTTTTTCATAATAACCAGCCTCCTTTTCTTCCGGTCCGCCGCCGGCACATCCCGGCCGTCCGGAAATCGCTGCCGGAATGCCTCAAAGGATCCCGTCAGCTGTCAAGATTAACAGTTTCCGGATTCTCGGACAAGAGCCGAAGAACCCGGATACTGTTATAGTGTACAATGTGATGGAACAGTTTGTCAACGACTTCATTTTAGCGCGTTAACGCATCAATATGCCGTCTTCAGCGTGCTGCGCGATTCCAGATAGCTGACGAAGATATTTCCTCCGTTCTGCATCGACTCGGTGCTGTCGTTGATGCCCATGTAATAGTGCTCTCCCGTATCATAATTATAGAGCAGCGTATTGTAGCGGTCGTAGCCGACGATGACCGTCGTCGTGCCGTCGGCAAGCTTCGTCACCACCGCCCTGCCCTGGGACAGCTGATAGAGCACCTGGTCCAGCGTGCATCCGGTCAGATTGATGACCGTGATGTCGTCGCCCGCTTCCGCGCTGATCCGCTCCATATCGATCGCGCCGCTTAAGACCGCCTCCGGGATGTCCATATTGGCGAGCTCGGTCTTGGTCTCTTTATTCCCGCGCTCATACACGTACTGGCCTTTGTCGTTGATGACGACGCCGACGTCTTCATCCGCCCGGCGGATCGCCTCGGCCGGATCCGTCAGCTCGGCTTCGAGGTTCCCGAGCGCGTACACGTAGTACATCGTGAACTCGTCTTCGGCGGGCGTTTCCAGTTTGGTCGTGCCGTCTGCCGCCCTGAATCGGGCCGACGCCACCGCCGGGTGGAGATTGCCGACGACGCGCGGCATCTTGAGCGTCACCGTGACGCCCTGACGGGAATTGCTTCCGAGCGATACCGAAACCGCCGTCGTCTGCTCCTGCCGGTTGTTGATGATATTGTCCGTTTCCGCCTCGATATAGGCGTGGCCGGAGCGCGTGACGCGCATAAGATGCGCAAGTCCCGGCTCCATTTCCACGGACGTCACCCAGATGTTCTCAGGTTCATACTCCTTGATCACATTTCCCCAGAAGTCTTCGATCATCAGCTTCTTCATCGCAAATGTGATATTGCCGGAGACGCCTCGCTCGACGTCCCCTTCATCCGCGATCCCGTAAAGGAAGTCGTCGTTGAAGAAGCCGAGGGCCTTCAGATACTTGCCCTCCTCCGCCTCGATCGACCTCGTGTTGCCGGATTCCAGGTCCATGATCGTAAGGATCCTGGATTCATACGGCTTCATCTCGTCCATCCAGCCGATCAGGCTGTGATCCGCCGCGGACACAAAGCAGTCCGGATGAATATCCGTGAGGACGACGGAGGACGTTCCGAGCGTAAGGGAAATGCGGTAAACCGTCCGGTCCAGATACGCATAGGCTTCGTTGCTGTTGTTGATATAGCAGAGCCGCCCGAGATCCTTCTCCACCTGCTCAAAGGACTTCCTGCAGGGGATAAAGGCCTTTTCGGTCACCGACGTGCTCTCGGAGTTGTAGTGGCAGAAGGATATGCCGCTCATCCCCTCGTGCGGCCCGCGGCTCATATAGCCGTAGACGACGAAGTCAAGCGCGCCGCCTTCCGACACGCGGATGATGCGGATGCCGTAATCCGTATTGTCATAGCGCTCGTCGGTCGCCGCTCCGGTGTCCCGGAACGAGAAGATGCGGGACAGCTTATCGCCGCTCAGGCTGAATTCCCAGAGCGCGCCGTCCTGGACGTAGGCCACGACGTCCGAGGTCGCATTGGACGCGTAATGAATCGACTTGTCCGCGACGCCGAGCGACACGCCCTGCGCGTTGACCGCACCGGCCGCATTTCCGTCATACACCTGCAGCGCCTGCCGGTTGAAGTTGAGCAGCATCATCCGCCCGTTGTAATACCGGAGCCGGTAAAACTCCCGGACGTGATAGATCTCCTGCCCGTTGTCCCCGTCCGCGCTGATCAGGTAATCGGTCGTGAGCGAACAGGTCGTGCTGTTGATCTCACGGATCGTCGGGATCGCCTTCCGGTAAATCTGGGGTTTCAGATTGCCCCAGGTCACCTGGTTGAACGTGGACTTGATGTTGACGGACGTATACGAATTGTTCGTGATCGTATCGTCGGTCTCAAGATAGGCGTTCAGATCCGAGGCGCCGGCCTGGTTCGTGCAGCCTTCATAGAAATCATATACGAACTGCACGTACTTGTCCGTGATCGGGTCCGAGCGCTGGATCACTCTCGCATAGTAATAAATATTCCTGTCATCGGTCTGGATCGTGAAGCGGATCGGATACTCGCGGTTCATCAGGATCGGCTCCGAGAGCGTCAGCGTCGCCGACATATACTCGCCGTCCGCCTTGAAATTTCCGATCTTCGCATTTTCGACGACCGCGCCGGTATCGGGCGTCGTCACTTCGTAGGATACCGACCGGACTTCATTTTTATACGCTTTATAGGAAATGGTGACCGACCGCTTCGTCGTCATCGGAATCAGGGCGCCGCGCATATTCCGGTCGTCCATCTCCTCGACGTAGCCGAACATCCTGTCGACCTTTTTCCCGCTCACATCGATGCACATGACAGGAAGCGTCGGATCCGCGAGATCCGACGCACTGACAGACTGCTGGCGTCCCAGCAGGGATAGATTGGAAAACACGACCACACCCGCCACATAAACGAGGAAGAGCATGATCCACTTTGTGATTCTATTTCTCACTGTACCTGTGGGCTTCCTCCAGCATCATATCTTTGACTTTCATGAGGCGCACCTGCGTGCTCCTCTCATTTTCGTCGAGCTTCATGGTGATATAGCGGATCCCCTCCTGGGTCTCCGGGATGATGACGTGCTCAAGCGCGTTGACTCTCCTGCGCGTCTTTTCGATCTCGGCCGCCATCAGCTGGCAGGACTTTTCGATCTCGGCCAGCTTCAGCATGTCCGGAAAAACATCGGAAAGAGACTTGACCGCCCCGTCAAGATCACTTGAGGTAAACGCGAAGCCGTAGGAATAAATATCATTTTCGTCAGCCGTCCTCGTCTCGTAATCAAAGACGGGGATGTCGACGCTCATGACGTTTTTCTTGTCCTGCTTGAGGATTACTTCCTGCTTCGGCGCCATCAGCGCGGCGCGCAGCGTCTCCTCGGACATGCCGGCCTTGGCCAGCACGAAGTTCCGGTTCGCGCTTTTAATCCCCTGCTCGACTTTCTGCCGCAGCTCCATGTCCTCGCGGACGAGGTCGAGGAACTGGCGCATGAGCTCGTCGCGCTTGTCCTTCAGCAGGCGATGGCCTTTGACGGCCGTGACCAGCTTCCGTTTCAGGCGCGTGAGCTCCATTCTGGTTGGGGTTACCTGTGTAGAAGCCATACTCCCTCTTTTCTGATTTCAATCGATAACACAGGATGCTCGTGACTTACTTCCGTATCAGCTGCCGCAAGGCTCCTTATGATTTCGCGTAGTAGGTGTCCAGCAGCTTATCGGAGATACGCTTCAGCTCGGAGCGCGGCATGATGCGCAGCAGTTCCCAGCCGATCTCCAGCGTCTCTTCGATGCTGCGGTCCGTCTTGTAGCCCTGATTGACGTAGCGCGTCTCGAATTCATCCGCGAACTTCGCGTAGATCAGGTCCGTCTCGGTCAGCGCCGCTTCGCCGAGGATGACCATCAGTTCCTTCGCTTCCTTGCCTCGCGCATACGCGGCAAAGAGCTGGTTCATCGTGGCGGCGTGGTCTTCGCGCGTCTTGCCCTCGCCGATACCCTTGTCTTTCAGACGGGACAGGGACGGCAGCACGTCGATCGGCGGCTGGATGCCTTTTCTGTAGAGCTCACGGGACAGGATCACCTGGCCTTCGGTGATGTAGCCTGTCAGGTCGGGGATCGGGTGTGTCTTGTCGTCTTCCGGCATCGTCAGGATCGGGATCATCGTGATCGATCCGGACTTGCCTCTCTGGCGGCCGGCGCGCTCATACATCGTCGCAAGGTCCGTGTACATGTAGCCCGGATAGCCGCGGCGGCCCGGAACTTCCTTTCGGGCTGCGGAGACTTCACGGAGCGCATCCGCGTAGTTCGTGATATCCGTCAGGATGACGAGGACGTGCATGTCCTTCTCAAATGCGAGATACTCGGCGGCTGTCAGCGCCATACGGGGCGTGGAAATACGCTCGACGGCGGGGTCATTTGCCAGATTGATGAAGAGGACCGTGCGGTCGATCGCGCCCGTCTCACGGAATGACTCCTGGAAGAAGTTCGCCTCTTCAAACGTGATGCCCATCGCGGCGAACACAACGGCGAACTGCTCGTCCGTCCCGCGCACCTTTGCCTGACGCGCGATCTGCGCGGCAAGCTGGGCATGCGGCAGACCGGAGGCCGAGAAGATCGGCAGCTTCTGTCCGCGGACCAGCGTGTTCAGGCCGTCGATCGCGGACACGCCTGTCTGGATGAACTCGGACGGATACGCGCGGGCGGCCGGATTCATCGGGAGGCCGTTGATATCCATTCTCTTCTCGGGCAGGATCTCCGGACCTCCGTCGATCGTTCTGCCGAGTCCGTCGAAGACGCGTCCGAGCATATCTTCCGAGACGCCCAGCTCCATCGCGCGGCCGAGGAAGCGGACCTTGCTGTTCGACAGATTAATGCCCGTCGACGCCTCAAAGAGCTGGACCAGCGCATTGGAGCCGTCGATCTCAAGCACCTTGCAGCGGCGGGTCTCGCCGTTTGCCAGCTCGATCTCGCCCAGTTCGTTATAAGTGACGTTCTCTACATTTTCAACCAGCATCAGAGGGCCGGCGACTTCTTTGATTGTGCGATATTCCTTTGCCATCTCTTACCGGTCCTCCTTTCCTGTGATATCCGCAAATTCCTGTGCGAGCTCCCCGAGCACCTTTTTGTACTCCGCCTGCACGTCTTCTTCTTTCGTATACTTGAAACGGCCGATGCGCTCGCGCGTATTCATCGCCACGATATCGCCGATCGACGCGCCGTCTGCGAGGGCCTTCACGCCGCCTTCGTAAAATGCGTACACAAGCTTCATCATGCAGAACTGCTTCGGAAGGGACGTATAGGTATCGATCTCGTCGAACGAGTTCTGATGCAGGAAGTCCTCACGGATCGACCGCGCCGCTTCCATCTTCAGGCGGTCCTGCGGGGACAGAGCGTCCATACCGACCATCTTGACGATTTCGTTGAGGTTCGCTTCATCCTGAAGAAGACTCATCAGCGCCTGACGCGTCTCCATCCAGTTGCCGCCCGCCGCTTCGTCAAACCACGCGCCCAGATCATCCAGGTACAGCGAATACGAAGTCAGCCAGTTGATCGCCGGGAAATGGCGCTGATACGCCAGTTCGGCATCGAGGCCCCAGAACACCTTGACGATGCGCAGCGTCGCCTGGGAAACCGGCTCGGAAATATCACCGCCGGGAGGCGAAACGGCGCCGATTGCGGACAGCTGGCCTTCTCTTCCTTCTTTGCCGAGGGAAATGACGCGGCCCGCGCGCTCGTAGAACTGAGCCAGACGGGAACCCAGATAAGCCGGGTAACCTTCTTCACCGGGCATTTCCTCAAGACGGCCGGACATCTCGCGGAGCGCCTCCGCCCAGCGGGACGTGGAGTCCGCCATCAGGGCGACCGAATAACCCATGTCGCGGAAATATTCCGCCATCGTGATACCGGTATAAATGGACGCCTCGCGGGCCGCAACCGGCATATCCGACGTATTGGCGATCAGAACGGTCCGCTGCATCAGAGACTCGCCCGTGCGCGGATCCTTCAGTTCGGGGAACTCATTCAAAACGTCCGTCATCTCGTTGCCGCGCTCGCCGCAGCCGATGTAGACGACGATATCGGCTTCCGCCCACTTTGCCAGCTGATGCTGCGTGACGGTCTTTCCGGAACCGAACGGGCCCGGGATGGCCGCGACGCCGCCCTTGGCGATCGGGAAAAACGCATCGATGACGCGCTGGCCTGTGACCAGGGGCATCGACGGCGGCAGCTTCTTTGCGTACGGCCTGCCTCTTCTGACCGGCCATTTCTGCATCAGTGTCAGAGGCTCCTCGCCCTTCTCCGTCTCGACGACCGCGATCGTCTCCTCGACGGTATAGGAACCGGACGCGATGCTCTTGATCCTGCCCTTGATGCCGTACGGCACCATGATCTTCTGGGTCACGACCGGAGTCTCCTTGACGGAGCCGATGATATCTCCGGCTTCCACTTCGTCACCGACGGACGCCGATGCCTCGAAATCCCACTTTTTGCTGCGATCAAGCGCCGCGACTTCGACGCCGCGGGAGAGCAGATTGCTGCCCGTCGCTTCCATGATCTTGTTCAGCGGTCTCTGGATTCCGTCATAGATCGACCCCATGAGGCCGGGACCCAGCTCAACCGAAAGCGGGACTTCCATGGACTCGACCGGTTCACCCGGGCCGAGGCCCTGCGTCTCTTCATAGACCTGGATCGATGCCTCGTCTCCGTGCATCTCGATGATCTCGCCGATCAGACGCTCGTTGCTGACACGGACGACGTCGAACATATTGGCGTCCCGCATGCCCGTAGCGACGACCAGGGGGCCGGCGACCTTTAATATCGTACCTGTGCTCATTTTGCTGACCACCTTCCTCTCAAGCAATTCTCCCGCATTTTCCTAAAACGCCGGCGGCGAAAAGAAGCCGCGCTAAGGAGATCAGTTATTGTCCGAAAACAGGATGTCGCTGCCGACCGCCTGCTCAACGGACTTCTTTACATGTGCCACACCGGCGCCGGTATTGCCTCTGACGCCCGGGATCAGGATGACAGCGGGCATCAGCTTATCCGCATACCGCGCAATCTCCTTCTCCAGAAGAGCCGCCAGTGATTCCGTCATATAGATGACGCCGTAACCGCTCTCCGCGATACTGTGGAGCTTTTTTGCCGCCTCTTCCGGATCCGTTCCCGTTTCCACGGGAAAGGTCGTAAGGCCGAGCGAGGCAAAACCGTATATGCTGTCATAATCACCCATGACCGCGATCTTATACATACATCTCCCTCACCCTTTCCCGGGTCGCCTCTTCGGAAAAGCCGTTCGCTTTTGCCGTGAGCACGATCCGAACCGTTTTGATTTCGTTCTGCCTGGCGAGGTAATACGCGATGATCGGTCCCATCGAGACCGAATTGGTCTTCTGCGGACGGATCGTCTCGATCAGATGGTTGTCGCACCATCTCTCGAAAGCCGAAGGAGATTCCTTCAGCGCTTCGGCCGCCTCGCGGAACCCGTGCGTCTCCAGATATCCTATAAGCGCCTCTTCATTTTCCGAAGCGGCGATCGCGAGCGTGCGCACGTCAAGCGAATCGCAGGGTGAGAGCGCTTCCTTCAGGAACGCTGCGTTCTTGCCCGTCCGAAGGGCCCTGACCGCGATCTTGATATCCGTGACCGCGATCGTGGACTCCACATAATCCTTAAGAAGCGCGTTTTTCTGCTTCTTCCCCGCTCTGCCCATCGCGTCGAGGCAGGCGCGGTCCACGATCACATCGCACTTCTGTCCGTCCCGGGTCTGCAGCATCACTTCATATGCGCGTTCCGCCGCGTCCCTCATATGGTCCGGAAGTGCCTTAAAGTCTTTATCCGTAAGGATGCGGAGCATCTGCTCCCGCCCGTACTTCTCATCGGGGTAAAATGCCGCGGCATTGGACTCCGACGTACAGATTTCCTTGATTCCGGCCTTCAGATTGTGATAGAGATTCGGATACGAAAGCAGTGAAAAGACGGCGGGATCAATCTTCAGCTCCCGCATCAGCTGCATCGTCTTTCTCTCCTCCGCCGCCAGAACGGCTTCGGAATTGCCCGATGAGCTCTGGTCGCCCCAGCCCTTGTCCTCGAGATATGCGAGCACCCCCCGTTCGTCGTCCATGCCGGCGAGCTGGCTGATGTCCATATCGCTCAGAAGCGATTTCTCTTTCACACGGATCCGCGCGACCGCATATACATAATCAAGATCACTCATCCGTGTTCTCCTTTACCACAATACTCCGTGCACCAGATCCGAGAGTGCATCCCGCTTTTCCGCAAAAAGAGCAGGCAGCGTGCAGTTCTCATCGATCCCGCCGTAGCGGAGGATGAAGCCGTTCTCGATCTCCGCCGTCTCCTCCGAGACCTTCAGCGTCCCGCCGGCTTTTTCGGCGATGGCCTTCAGCACATCCGCGAAACCGGCCGGAAGGCGGTCCAGATCCTTCTTGTTGAACAGGATCTCGCCCTCTCCGCCCTGGACGTTCTTTCCGACAAGCGTTTTGATCATCTCAAAATACTCGCTGTCGCCGAGACTGCTGAGCTTTTCGTAGGCTGCGTCGATGATGCCGCTGATGATCTCCTGTCTCGCAGAAAGGATCGTCTGGCGCTTTCTGAGGCCGATCTGCGAAAGGATACGGTTCTCGTAAGCCTTCGCCTCCTGTTCGGCCTTCACCGCCGCTTTCTTTGAGATATCCTCGCCCTTCGCCTGAGCTGCGCGGATCTCGTCATCCGCTTTCGCAGCGGCGTCGGAGATCACCTGTGCCGCTCTGTTCTTTGCTTCCTGCAGGATCTCATTTGTAATGTTGTCAATTCCTGCCATTTATCTCATTCTCCTTAAGAAACGCTCTTTTGACCGTTATCAGCCGATGTTCGTGATCGCAAGGATCGACACAAGCAGCGCAAGGATCGCGTAGGTCTCGACCATGGCCGGGAACAGCATCGCCTTACCGAACTGATCCGGCTTCTTTGCGACGAGGCCGATGCAGGAGACCGACGTCCTGCCCTGGTGATAAGCGGAGATCAGGCCGACGATCGCGATCGGGAGGCAGGCAAAGAGATACATAAGTCCGGTGTTCGTATCCGTAATCATGTTGCCGCCGAGGATACCGATCCTGGAAAGCGTGATGAATGTAACCAGAAGACCGTAGATACCCTGCGTGCCCGGAAGCAGCTGGAGAAGCAGGACCTTGGCGAACTGATCCGGATCTTCGGAGACGACGCCGGCCGCCGCCTGGCCCGCCATGCCGACGCCCCATGCGGAGCCCATGCCTGCCAGTGCTGTGGAAAGAGCTGCACCGAGGATTGCAAATACCATTCCTAAACTCATAGTTACCTTTCCTCCTTAACTTCTACATATTTGTTAGCATTTTGAAATGGAGTGAACGGCCTGCCGCCGGCTTCGTAAAACTTTCCGAAGAACTCAACGTACTGAAGGCGGTTCGTATGCACATATGCACCGAGTGCATTGATACCGATATTGAGCGTATGTCCCAGCACAAAGATGATGATGAAGAGGATCGCTCCCACAACACCGCCGCCGAACATACTCGCCATCATATTGATGACGTTTCCGATGACGCCGGTCGCAAGGCCGAGCGCCAGGAGTCTGGAATACGACAGGACATCGCTGAGCCAGCTGGTCACGCCGTAGATGTCATATGCACCGAGTGCAATGCGGAGCGCCCAGTTCCTGCGGCCTCTGCCGGACATCAGGATGATGACGATCATGCCGCAAAGCGCGAGGCCCTTTGAGAACGGCCCCACCCATGACGGGAAGTTGAACGTCATGCCCGCGATCGACGCGAACAGATCCGACGGCACCAGCATCAGGATGAGTCCCATAAGGAATGCATACCATGCCAGGATATCCGAGACAAATCCGACGATGTCTCCGGCCTTCAGCAGTTCGTATCCCTTGATGCCGAGGCCCACGAACAGGTGGATCACGCCGAACAGCATACAGTAGACAAGGAGCCGCATCGGATCCTTCAGAGGCTCGAACCACAGCGCTTTGACGATGCCGTCGCCCGTGTAGCCGAAGAAGGTCCTCGCGATCACGTCAATTGCGTCTCCGAAGAAGCCGCCGTACATGAAGCCCCAGAACGTCGTGGACAGTCCGCACCAGAAGAACAGCTGGATCATCTTCTTCGTGCCCGCTGCCATATCCGGGAACTTCTTCAGCGCGACCGCGCACGCGATGAACATCACGAGACCGTAGCCCGCGTCCGAAAGCATCATGCCGAAGAAAATGACGTAGAAGATCGACATGATGAAGGTCGGATCGACGTGTCCGTGCTGCGGAAGGCCGTAGGATGCAAGCACGCCTTCGGCCGCCTGGGAAAACCGGTTGTTCTTCAGGATCGTCGGCTCGATCTCGCCGTCCTTCAGCGCTTCCTTCTCCACGCAGGCTCCGTACTTCTCGGTCAGAAGCTGCGCGACCCGGTCCGCTTTGTCGGCGGGGACCCAGCCCTCCAGGAAGAAGTAGCTCTGTGACTGGGGGATCGTGCCGAGCAGCTTATACTTCTCCGCCCTCGTGCGGTAATAATCCGCCGCGATGCGGTAATCCTCGCGCTTTCCGGCGAAGGACGCGATATCCGCTTTCAGCTCTTCGATCCGCTTTTCCTCTTCCTCGATATCCCTCTCCAGGCGGATTGTCGCCTCCGCGGGAATCTCGCTGAGCATCTGGGAAGGCCTTGCGAACCCGATCTGGCGCAAGTTCTCGCTGACCTTTGCCTGATCATCCTTCAGGCAGAACACGCAGATACAGGTCTCGTCATTTGCCGTCGACAGGATCTCGGCCGATACGGCGGGCGGATCCGGCAGATCCCTGATGGCCGCCGCATAAAGCGCCTCTTCCGTGATCACCTCCGGCAGCGTGCCGATCAGGATCGCGGTCTGCCTGGTCCCGGACGTATCCATCGGGATCCCCAGCTTCTGCCAGGGTACGAGGGCTTCGATCTGGGTCCTGTCTTTCAAAATAATGCCGCTGCACTCGGAGATATCCTTTTCATCCTGAAGGATCCTGGCCGCGTCCTGATTATACCGTCTCCGGTTTTGTCTGACGCGGTCGACGTCGGACCTTCCGACCTCCTCCCTGCCGGCAAACAGGGACAGGCCTTTTTTCTCCTCCGGTGCGTACGCATCAAGAAGCTTCAGCACTCTGTCAAAAGAATCCGCGCGCCTCTCGTACTTCGAACGCGCTGACTGCGTGTCCGTGATCTGCAGGTCCTCGTCTTCGATCCCGTCCGTAAAGATCTCGACCGTCCCGAGGTTCTGCAGCGTCTCGAGAATCGCCTTCCGGTTCTTCTTATTTGCACAGATGCTGAGCTTTTGCATGCTTACAATCGCCATGCCTGTGCCTCCTCAATCTAAACATTCATGCGGTACTTTCTTCCTTACTTCAGAAGCGCGTCAATGACCGCCGAAACGGCTGTGTCCTTTTTGCCGGCAGCTTCCGCTTTCAGTGCATCCGCTTCCTTTGCCGCCTCCGCATCCGCTGCCTGCAGCTTCTCCTCGCCGGCTGCGCGGGCCTTGTTAAGTGCGTCCGAAACAGCTTTTTTGGCGGCTTCCTTCGCATCCTCGATCAGCTTTAAAGCCTGCGTCTCCGCTTCTTTTTTGATCGTGTCGGCCTGCTTCCCGGCATCTGCAATCAAAGTATCCGCTTTCGCTTCCGCTTCTTTTACTGCCCGGATGGTATCTTCAATCATGTCTTCACCACCTCCTGCTGATTTCATTTCGTCACAGCCTGCCTGCATGCCGTTTCCGCAAACAGGCATAAACCTCCCTGTAACGAGGGATAAACCTCCGCACAAGTGTAGCACACTCGCAGGTAAATTTCCACCGCGTATCCTCACGAAATAAGACTCCGCAGTCTTCTTTTGTTTTATCAAAAAAGACAGCAAAGCGTAAACTTTGCTGTCCGTGTCATGCTCCCTGCCGCGCACCGGATCCGAATAAGGCCCCGGACGGCTCGCATCGGAACGTCAGCCGTTCCTTTGTCACCGGGTGAACAAACGACAGACAAACCGCGCATAACGCAATCTGCCCCCGCGCACGCCTTCCGCCGGCACCCGCGCTTGCATCATCCTGCGGCGCGCCGTACTTCACGTCTCCCACGATCGGCATGCCTGCATGGGCCAGCTGTGCCCGGATCTGGTGAAA
>CACXFK010000109.1 GCA_902766945.1 uncultured Lachnospiraceae bacterium
CGTTTCGAATGGAGCAGAACAAAAAATGAACTCGTGAGATCGGTGGAGAGACTCGGTTTTCCGGCGGAGCTGGGAGAGGCTTGTGCAAGGCATCTGGGCAGTCCGAAGGCCATGGAGCGCATGATCTCTTATCTGGACTATGTGAAGCCGAAAAGTGAGGAACTGATCGTGGATGAGATGCTGGCGATCCGCAGCGAGATCGATGTCTGGAAAGAGAAGAAGGCCAGTGAAGCGGCAAATGCCCGGTACAATGAGATCCTGAACTATGGACTCGGAACAGAGGAAGAGCAGCTCACAATATGAAGTTAAGAAAAACGCCGCTTTTCTGAGAAGCATGAAAACCGGAGAAAGACCGGAAGGAGGCTTGCGCCTCCGGATTGATCAGTGCAGAAAAGGGAGAATCACGGATGCCATTTAAGATTGTCCGGAATGATATCACGAAGATGCATACAGAGGCCATCGTCAACACGGCTAACGATCATCCCGCCGTTGGAGCCGGGTGTGATCATGCTGTTTATATGGCCGCGGGATACGATGAATTGCTGGCCTACCGCAAAGAGCACATTGGCTTTGTGAAAGCAGGCGATGTATTTATCACGCCCGGATTTCAGCTTCCGGCAAAGTATATCATTCATGCGGTAAGCCCGTTGTATATAGACGGAAAGCATGAAGAGGAAGAACGGCTCAGATCCTGCTATCGGAAGAGTCTTGCGCTGGCTGCAACATACGGGATTCGGTCTGTTGCTTTTCCTTTGATTTCGACAGGCAGTTTCGGCTATCCCAAAGAAGAGGGCATGCGCATTGCCGTTGATGAAATACATGCTTTTCTTCTGAATACGGATATGCAGATATACCTTGTTGTCTTTGACGAGAAGGCAACAAGAATGGGGAGAAATCTGTATCCCGATCTGGAAACATATATCGATCTCAACTATGTCCGGAAAAGACGTGAAGAGGAGTACGACGGCTCTTATTACGCCGATTCGATCGCCAGGGAAGAAACTGGCGATATGGAATTGGCTCTTCCGGTTCAGATCAGCGATCAGGAAGGGCAGCGCAGGAGAAGGCCTCGGGAAAAGCAGGAAAATGCGGCAGGGAAGCAGGCTCTTCTTGATGAAGATGCCGCCATGGAAGACATGGAGCGGAAGCTGGCAGAGCGAATGGAGCACATGTCCGATACGTTTCCGCAATATCTGTTCTATCTGATTGGCGAGAAAGGCCTGGAGAATGCCGAGGTATACAAGAGGGCCATAGTTGATAAGAAAGTCTTCTCCAAAATAAAGAATAATCCGGACTATCATCCGCAGAAGCTGACGGCCTTGTGCCTTTGTATCGGGGCCAGGCTGAATCTGGATGAATCAAAGGATCTGCTGGCCCGGGCCGGTTATGCATTGTCCCCCTGTGATAAGACGGATATCATCTTCTCCTATTTTATAGAGCACGAGATCTATGATATGATCGAACTCGATATCCAGCTTGAAGAGTACGGATTACCCTGCATCATTACGTAAAGGGCTTGTTTGATTCCCTTTTTTATGGTATTTTGACGGACGTATCATGCATGAAATCCAAACAGAAAGACAGAGAGTTTACCGGTAAATGGCACAGAACAAAGAACATACACGGATCACGAAGCAGCTGATGGATCTCCTGAACGGGGACACGGAACTTAAGAAACTGGTAGAGAAATCGATCGCTTTAGCGGCAGAGGAAAACCCGGATGAAGTGAAGAACCCGGTCCGAAGCCTTGATATGCTGTACGATTATATAGATTTCACGCAGACGGTCATGCCCTGGGCGTATCTTCCGGAGGAGTGCTTTAAAAACTTCGTTACGAAGACGGACCAGAGCTGTCTGTACATCTACTACCTGCTGGACCGCCCGCTTCCGGAGCTCGAAGGAAAGCTTCCGTTCCGGCCGTCGGTTCAGTTCCTGGAACCGGTTTATCGCTGGCTGAAGGACTACAACAATGCGCTTCAGGTCTATATGGACTCGGAGGCCTCCTGGAAGGAGGAATACTATCAGAACCTGTATAAGGATCCTACCTGGCATCTGGATCAGGGCTGGTTTGAGGACAGCAGCAACTGGCATTCCTTCAATCAGTTTTTCTCGAGAAAACTCAGTGACATGGAAAAGATCCGCCCGCTGGCCGGACGCGGCGACGATGCGATCGTCGCTTCGCCCGGAGATTCTTTGCCGCAGGGGGTCTGGAAAATCGATGAGAACGGATATTTCTGCTCGGGAGATGTCTATGATGAGCACGGCGTACTGATTAAAACAAGCGCGTTCTTTTCGGTAGAGGATCTGCTGGGAGAAAAAGGCGCGCCGTATGCGGAGGAGTTCCATGGCGGCACGCTGACACATACCTTTTATAACTTTGACGATTATCACAGGTGCCATGCGCCGGTATCGGGAAAGGTCCTGGATGCCTATGTCATCGGCAACCCGGATGCTGTGGGCGGCATCACGACCTGGGACCCGGAAAGGGGACAGTATGTACTGGAATCCTGTTTTGCGGGGTGGCAGTCCTATGAGACGAGGGGGTGTGTGATCATCGAGACGGACCGCCACGGGCTTGTCGCGGTGCTTCCCGTCGCGCAGGGGCAGGTGTCGAGCGTTCATTTTACGGAAAATGTAAAGATCGGGCAGAGGATCGAAAAAGGAGATGAGCTGGGGTACTTCCTCTTCGGCGGTTCGGACTGCGTGATGCTGTTCTCGTCGAAAACGGGTTTTCAGCTGAGCGCAAAGCCGGCGGCCAGCGATGATACATATGCAAACGGCTTTGCGAAGATCCTGTGCAGGGCGGAGTACGGAAGATTTGTATCATTATGATGATCCGTAAAGGAGACCTGGTTATGACCGCCGACCTTGACCTGATTCGGGGCGAAGGCCTGTCCGGGATCGTCATCACGTCTCTTGCCGGCTGAGACCGGACGCTCTTTTTTCCGAGGCCGGACCCGGCAAGGAGAAGGGACGGGGCGCTGCAGCCTTACCTGCACGATCATTGAGGCAGCAGGCAAAGCGGGCGGTACCGCCCGGCATCGGAATCTGCGGTATGCATTTCGGGGAAACGGATATGGACAAGAAAAAACTGGTACGGACCGCACAGTCTGTGTTGTGCGTCATAATAGCCGTGATGCTCATAACGGCGGCGCTTGGGATCTGCCGGGAGGGTCTCGCCCTGAAGGCAGCCGATCCCCTGAACCGGATCTACACCAGGGAGAAGGTGGCTGCAGCACTGCGCCCGGTTCTCCCGCTGTTTGTCATCAGCGTTGTGCTGACGGTCATCGGACTCATTGCGGGGATCCGGGAGGAACATGAGGAGAAGACGGTGCATAAAGAGACCGGTATGGCGAAGGGACAGAGAAGCTTCGAAAAGAATGACGCAAAGCCGGTCCGTCTTCGGACCCTGCGTGCGGTGCTGTTCCTTCTGGCGGCCGGGCTCATAGCGGCCGGTGCGCTGAACGGCAGCGCAAGGGATGTTTTCAGCAAAGCAGTTCAAATCTGTTCGGAGTGTATAGGTCTTGGATAATCATGTGACAAGCGGGCGGCGGAGTTTCCGGCCAACGAAAAGAAGGCTCATTCAGCTGTACAGCGCGCTGCTGCACAATGCGCATCTGAGAGGCTTCATATCCGGGGAAATCTATCAGGGGAAGGCCAAATATGCGTGTGCACCGGGGCTGAACTGCTATTCCTGCCCGGGCGCCGCCGGCGCCTGTCCCCTCGGTGCGCTTCAGAATGCGCTGGCTTCGTCAGGACACCGAGCCGGCTGGTATGTGATGGGCATACTTTTGCTTTTCGGGATCACATTCGGCCGCACGGTCTGCGGATGGCTCTGCCCGTTTGGCCTGATCCAGGAGCTGATGTACAGGATTCCCACCTGTAAGCTGAGGAAGAGCCGCGTCACCCGGGCTCTGTCCCGGCTGAAGTATGTGATCCTGGCGGTCTTTGTCGTATTCATCCCGCTCTGGTACGGTCTGAAGCACGACATCCCCGTGCCGGGGTTCTGCAAATACATCTGTCCGGCCGGCACTTTTGAAGGCGCCGGCGGTCTGCTGTCCAATCCGGGCAATAAAGGACTCTTCAGTCTGCTGGGCGTCCTCTTTACCGGCAAGTTCATCATCCTGGTGATCATCGGCCTGGCCTCAATCTTCTGCTATCGCAGTTTTTGCCGTTTCCTTTGTCCCCTGGGCGCGATCTACGGACTGTTCAACCGCTTCTGCCTGGTGGGTGTGCGGGTGGATGAGACCCGCTGCAACGGCTGCGGCGCCTGTGTGCGGAGCTGCGGCATGGATGTGCGGCAGGCAGGCGATCCTGAGTGCATCCACTGCGCAAAGTGCGTGGATACCTGCGCCCGGAAGGCGATCTCCTTCAAGGCAGGCAAGGTACAGCTCAAGGGTCCGGAGGCTGCTCTTTGCGGAAGCGGTCAGACGCGGGACAGAAAAAACAGATGGATTGCCCGCGGCCTCGCCCTGGCCGTGCTGTGCTTTGCCCTGGTATGGTTCAACGTTCTGGATCCTTCTGTCCGGAACATGCAGGCGCGCCCCGCCGCAGAGGCTGCGGTTTTCGAGAGCAGCGCGCCGGTCGGGAACGATGTCGGGATGCAGCTTGAAGATTTCCGCGTAACATGTCTGGACGGAAGTGAGTTCCGCCTTGCGGACTGCCGGGGAAAAGTGACGATCATCAACCTCTGGGCCACCTATTGTGCTCCCTGTGTGCAGGAACTGCCGTACTTCAGCAGGCTGTACAAGGAGCATGAAGGGGATCTCGCGGTGCTGGCCGTGCACTCCGGGGTCGTGACCGACGATCCGGCGGAGTATGCGGCAGACAAGGACTGGGCCATGCCCGTCGCGGTGGATACGGATGGCCGGATCTTTCAAATCGTCGGAGCCGGCGCTGCCCTGCCGCAGACGATCGTCCTCAACCGAAGAGGCGAGGTGGTCTATAACGAGGCCGGGTCTGTTACGGAAGAGATGCTTACGGCGCTCTGTGAACGGGCGTCCCGGGAATCATAGAGACATAAAATGACCGGCACAGCACAGCGGATTTTCGCACCCCGCTTTGCTGTGCCGGTTCTTTCGGACTCTTATGCCAGCAGCTCGGTCAGCGTCTCCAGCATCTTCGGTATATCATAGGGTTTGGCAAGATGCCCGTTCATACCGGCTTCCAGCGCGAGCTTCCGGTCTTCCTCGAAAGCGTTCGCTGTGACGGCAACGATCGGGACCTCGGCCTTCCCTCTGTCCTCCATAGCACGAATGATACGGGCCGCTTCATACCCGTCCATGACGGGCATCTGAATATCCATAAGGATGATGTCGTAAGTTCCCGCGGGCGCTTCTTTCATCAATCGTACCGCTTCTTCACCGTTGTCCGCGATTTCGACTTCCAGACCGGACTCCGAGAGAATCGCCTGCGCAATCATCTGGTTCATTTCGTTGTCTTCTGCCAGCAGAACCTTCTTGCCGGTGAAGTCCACTTTCTTTTCTTCAGGTTCTTTTTCACCTGCACCGGAACGGAAAGGCGCTGATAATACCCTGCGAAGCTCCGAGAGGAAGACCGGTTTGGAACAGAAGGCCGTCACGCCGGCCGCTGCTGCTTCCTCTTCGATTTCGGACCAGTCATATGCGGTCAGAATAATGATCTGCGCGTCTTCGTCGTCGATCTTCCGGATCTTCCGCACGACCTCGATGCCGTTCATGTCCGGCATCTGCCAGTCAATGATATAGACGTTAAACGAGTCGGCCTGCTGTCTGGCTTCTTTGCTGCGGATCGCGGCCTCTTTCCCGGAACTCGTCCAGTCGGGTCTCATGCCGAGCTTTCGAAGCATGGAACAAACGGACAGGCAGCTGTCTGTATCGTCGTCCACGACCAGCGCGCGCAGCCCCTGCAGTTCGGGCAGACTCTCGACGCTTGCTGCGTTATTGCTCAGGCGGCAGGGAATGGTCACGATGAACTCGGTTCCTTTGCCTTCTTCGCTGTTGACGGAGATCGTGCCGCCCATCATATCCACGATGCTCTTGGTGATGGCCATTCCGAGACCGGTGCCCTGGATGCCGCTGACCGTGCTGGTTTTTTCGCGCGTAAACGCTTCAAAGATCATTTTCTGAAATTCCATGCTCATGCCGATGCCCGTATCTTTGATGCGGAATTCAAACACGGCATGCTCGGGGATCGGAGAGTTCTTTTCCGTTACGCAGAAACTGATCGTGCCGCCGTTCGGCGTGAACTTTATTGCGTTGGACAGTATGTTCAGGAACACCTGATTCATGCGCAGCTTGTCAACGATAATATTTTCATTTACGACATTCTGCGTTTCAATATTCAGATTCAGCTGTTTGGACGACACATTCGCGTGAATGATCGTCCGCAGGTCATGGATCAGGTCGGGCAGATGGACTTCGGTCTCATCCATCGTCATCTTGCCGCTTTCAATCCGGCTCATATCCAGCACGTCATTGATCAGCGACAGCAGATGCTGGCTGGATACCGTGATTTTGCTCAGATAATCCTTGACCTCTTCCTTGTTGTCTATGTGCGACGTTGCCAGAGCCGTAAATCCGACAATCGCGTTCATAGGGGTACGAATGTCATGAGACATGTTGTTGAGGAAGGTGGTCTTGGCCTTGTTGGCGTGTTCCGCCGCAACCAGCGCGTTGGCCAGCGCATCTCTCTGATTGCGGTCTTCGCGGACGGACTCCGTTACATCGCTGTAATATCCGCGCAGGCTCTGTCTTCCGTTTTCATCGGCCACGACCGTACCGCCGAAGCGCGTATACATCTCATGGCCGTCGGGATGAATCCAGAGGTTGATGCACTCGGACAGTTTTCCCGAAAGCATCTCCTCGATTCTTTTCATTACGCCCGGTCTTTCTGATTCGGGGACATGAGAATACCAGGCATCATAGATTTCTTCCTCGGTCAGATCTTTTCCGGCAATGCCGAGGAGCTCTTTCATTTTGTCATTTGCGCGCAGGCGGGATGCCTTGCCCTCCTCAAGCGTCATATGCCACATGCCGAAACCGGCATCGGCCATAATGCCGTCCGTATCAGCCAGCTCCTGCTTGCTGTATTCGAGTTCGCGTTTGCGCTCTTCCTGCTCCAGCTGCTCGAGACGGACTTCGGTCGTGTCGGTTTTCAGGACGATGCAGTACTCGGATTCCGGGTCAACGGAATAGAAGTCAAAGCGCTTATAAAAATGCCCGTCCTCCATGTCCACTTCAATATCCACCGAATACGGTTCCTTGACCTTGAACATTTCGAATACGGTTTTCAGATCCATCGCTTCACGGATCCGCTGCCGGTACGCTTCGTCTTCAGGCAGGGCCGGAATGATCTGTGTCTCGAGATATTCCCTGTAAGAACCGTGCTTGATCTTCGGGAAGATATTGCCGTGGGCGATCATGCTGGCATCGCCGATGGCCACGTCATAAATATCACGTGCAATATAGGCCACCAGGTCAAACTGCTTGGCCAGGATCTTGCCGTTAATGGTCGTAGCCAGCTTCTCCGGGTTGTTTGATTCCTCTGTAATGAATGCGATCAGATTACTGGACATGGGGTGCCGGGTGACATTGGCGGTGATCTTCACATAGAAAACAGAGTTGTTCGGAAGCCTGGAGTAGAGCACTTTGCTCACGGCTACCACGCCGTCCATGTAGGACCGGGTCAATGCGTCGATGTTGAATGTGTCAAGGAACAGCTGCTTTTCCTCTGCGATCGGTAAATAGGAAGACCGGATCGCAAGATATTCCGTATAGGTGCTGTGATCGTATTCGGGGATAAAATTCGAAGTGCCGTTCGCTTCCTCCACATAGTTTTCTGTCAGGTTGGCGCGCACGCGTGCGAGCAGATCGTCGTTGGTCTGATGAAAGCTTTCACCCAGACTGGTATAAACGCTCTGCAGCTGCTCCTCATACCGCTTCAACCGGGTAATATCCGCAAAAGTTGCGTAAATATAATGTTTGCTGTAATCGTCAATAAAGGCAAAGTGGATCGCACACCAGATCAGATTTCCCTTCCGGGTGGTCCGGCGGATGGTGAGATCAGGCTTGCCGTCTGCGCCGACATGATTTTTCAGGATCTCCCTGAGCATCCGGCGGTCTTCCGGCCAGGTGTTCGCAAACAGATTCTCGCCATCCATAAGCGCCAGCGCTTCTTCTGCTGTGTCGCACTCCATCAGCGTAACAAAAGAAGGCGTGACGTATTCGGCGGAAAAACTGCCGTCTTCCTTTTGCTCAAACAGACATGCGATGTTGTTTACCTGGTATACGACCTGAAGGAAATTCTGATGTGATTCGTTTTTCCCGGAAAGAATTGCAGAGGGCATTCCCTGACCTGTCATGATCTGTGCTCCTTTCTGACTGGGAGGAACCGGAAAGATGCTTCGTACCCGGCGCGGCGAAGCAAAAAGACCAGAGTACTCTTTTTATTATACGTGTTGCAGGAAAGGTTTTCAACTTCTTAGGCGTACAGCGAAGAAACTTAAAATCACGATTCCCTTAAGAGGAATCGTGCGCGAACGGAACATTATTCCTTTCGACACTGCGCACCGTCAGGGATATCGTCAATTATCTGGAGGAAAATGTAGAGGAGTGAGGCAGAAGACGGCCCGCTTCATGCTTTTTTTCTCCACTTGATCCGATAGTAAGCAAAGGACAAAGCCAGACAGAGAACCGCAATAATTGCAAACCACAGGACAATGACGGATACCGGCTGCTTCCGGACTTCCAGGAAGAAATAGGGCCCTTCCAGAACATTGAGTGCATTCAGCACCAGACAAACCGCTCCGTACAGGAGACTGACAGCCGCAGGCCACAGAATCATATGCAGCGGCTGTTTTTTGACTTTTTCCAGAAACAGCAGCGAGATCACGGAGAGGGCGGGAGCGATTAAATGATTGATCGGCGCGACATTTTCGATGAAATAGTAGCGGATGCCGCCTTCCGGTGCCAATACAAATGCTGCAATAAGAAACGTAATGGTCAGCCCTGCCGCACTTATGAAATGGATCCGTGTAAGACGGTCCGGAAGAGGTTCGTTTTTTAAACAATAATACACGACCAGAGCGGAAACGGCCAACTGCAGAAGATTACTGTCAACTGTGTACCATTTGAAGAGACCCGGGCCAAAGACCATACAGTCATGAATCAGTGCTATGATTTCAAGGATCACGAGGATCAGGTTTACGGTCACCACAGGACGTTTTAGCGTTGTCGGACTCATCGGTTTATCTCCTATCTGCTTTATGAAAAGAATCCTGTCATTACGGCAATCAGGATGCCCGGCACAGGATATATTCCATGAGTATACACGCTTTCCCGGTTAAAAGTAAGACACAAAACTTTCACAAAAATTGTTAGCACTCATACTTGACGAGTGCTAACATCAGTGCTATAACAGAGTCAGAACAAAGGAACGAAGAAGATCAGGAAAGCGAAAAGGCTTCACCGGTCTGAACCATCTCGCGCGGTGCGTGCGGAACACCTCCGTCCCAATGCTCATGAAGTGCATACAGTTGAATGAGTAAAGGAGGAATTGATTATGTTGATGCCGAGTATTCTCAGAGAGAATTTATTTGATGACTGGTTTAATTTCCCGGATTTTTCCGATCTGGACAGAACCGAAAGAAAACTGTACGGCAGACATGCGGATCGCCTGATGAAGACGGATGTGCATGAACATGAAGATCACTATGAAGTGGATATCGATCTGCCGGGCTTTGCAAAAGACGAGATCACAATCGAACTGAATAACGGTTATCTGACCGTCAGCGCCGCGAAGGGGCTGGACAAAGATGAGAACGATAAGAAAGGCAAACTGATCCGTCAGGAAAGATATGCCGGGGCGATGCAGAGAAGCTTCTATGTCGGTGAAGACCTGACAGAAGAAGACGTTAAGGCATCCTTCAAAGACGGCGTATTAAGCCTGTGCCTTCCGAAGAAGGAAGCCAAGGCAGTGCCTGAAAAGAAGACGATTATGATTGAAGGCTGATGAAAGTCCCCGCCGACGGCGTGATGTCCGTCAGGAGGGCCGTGTATCATCAGAAAGATCTGTGCCGCCGGATGAGCCATCATCCGGCGGCTTTTTGATATTCCATGGCCTTAGATCCTGTTTTATAATTGTGTCAGGAACCTATTGCAGAAACCAGTTGAAGGAGGACCGAAGGAATGAAAAAAGCTGCAGGACTGATTTGTATGGTATGTGTCATAATGGGGGCCGCATCTGTGGTGTCCGCAGAGACGAAACAGGTCAAAGGGCTGCCGTCGCCGTCACTTTCCGCATTTGTATCCGGAAAGACTTTTGATTCGCGGATAAACGGGTACGGATGGGGAGAAGAGGATGATGCGGCTTCGCTCAGCCTTGACTTCGTGATCCTGGAACCGATGACGTTTGCAGCTGCAGACATCGAAGCGCTGGCTGCAGGAGATACGGTATCAATCGGTTATGAAGTCTATACGGCAGCGTCTGTCCAAAATGAGGCGAACGCGGTGATCCTGACGCCGGAGGAGGAGTGGCTGACCCCGGTCACATTTACTGCAGGCGAGGACGGCGTATATACGGCGGAAAACGAAGAGGGTGCGCTGAAAACAGAAAGCTTCTCATTCCCGGCACATCTGGCCGCCGAACTTGTATACGTGAATGCAGCGGGCGAACAGCAGACGGCGTCAGAGCTGCTGCACGATCTGGCGGAAGGCTCCCTGGATACGGACGGCAGCGTGCCGAAGATCACGTTTGATGAGAACGGATTCATCTCAGAAATAAACTTCAGCGAATAAGAGGAGCCGCCGGTTCCGCATAGCAGGTGGATTGTTTATCTGTCCTTCACGTGATATCAGCCTTTTACGGCCCCCGCCATCATGCCCTGCATAATACCTTTGTAGCTGAAAAGATACAGCGCAAGAACGGGGGTCTTTTTATTTGACTTATTTTGGCAGCGCGATTACAGTGTAGATCAGAAGGACACTGCCGGATGATACAGAGAAAAGCGAGGTATTCCAGATGGATTTTCAGCCTATGTACTTTACGGTGACACAGATTGACGGTGATTACGCGTACCTTCAGAAGGATGGCGAAGACGGAGCGGAACCGACACTTGTGGCCAGGGCCCTTCTTCCGGACCGGATCAGGGAGGGAACCCGCCTGAAATACGAGATGCTGCAGTATCAGATCATAACTTGAGAGTTTAAAGAAGAACAGCATCAGATGATGACAGGAGATCTCAGAAAGAAAGGAGACAGCAGATATGGCGAGCCTGCTGATCAAAAATATCGACCGCCTGGTCACGTGCGACGATTCCGACCGCGTTCTCTCTCAGGTCAATGTGCTGGCGGAGAACGGCGTCATTACCCGGATCTCCAAGGAGGATCTGTCCGCGGACGAGGTCATCGACGCCTCCGGTATGTTCATGTACCCCGGGCTGATCAATACCCACCATCACCTCTATCAGACGTTCAGCAGGAACCTGCCCCAGGTGCAGAACATGGAGCTGTTTCCGTGGCTGAAAACTTTATATGAGATCTGGAAGAATCTGAACGAGGAGGTCGTCTATTACAGTTCGCTCACGGGGATGGGGGAGCTTTTAAAGACCGGCTGTACGACCTGTCTCGATCACCACTACGTGTTTCCGAAGGGAAATGACGAGACGCTGATGGATGCGCAGTTCGCAGCCGCCGATGAGCTCGGCATGCGCTTTCATGCGACGAGGGGAAGTATGGATCTCAGTGTCAAGGACGGAGGGCTTCCGCCCGACAGCGTCGTGCAGACGGTAGATGAGATTCTCGCCTCTTCTGAGAAGACTGTGAGGAAGTATCACGATCCTTCGCCATTTGCCATGCATCAGGTGGCGCTGGCGCCATGTTCTCCCTTCAGCGTGAGTGCGGATCTTTTGCGTGAATCCGCAAAGCTTGCGAGAGAGCTTGGCGTACGCCTGCATACGCATCTGGCGGAGACACGGGACGAGGAGGCTTATACCAAAGAGCATTTCCACATGCGGCCTCTGGAATATATGGAGACACTCGGCTGGATTGGGCCGGACGTCTGGTATGCGCACGGGATACATTTTACCGATGAGGAACTGAACTATCTCGCGGAGACGGGGACCGGTGTCGCCCACTGTCCGGTTTCGAATATGAAGCTCTCTTCCGGTATCGCGAAGATTCCGCAGATGCTTGCGCTCGGCGTGCCGGTGGGCCTTGCGGTGGACGGCTCCGCAAGCAATGACGGCTCGAGCCTCATCGAAGAGATGCGGGTGGCTTACCTCCTGCACCGTTTAAACAGCAGCCATGCCGCACCCACGGGTTATGACATCCTGAAGATGGCCACCCGGGGCAGCGCGAAGCTCCTCGGCCGGAGCAGGCTCGGGCAGATCACCGAAGGCTGCGCCGCGGACTTCTTCCTGATCCGGCAGAACCGGCTCGCCCTCGTCGGCACGTCGATGGATCCGGGCGCGGTTCTTGCGACTGTGGGTTTCCGCGAAAGCGTGGATTATACCGTCGTGAACGGAAAGGTCGTGGTGAAGGACGGGAGACTTACTTCCATTAATGAGGAAAAGACCGCTTTTTGCGCGAACCGGGTCTGGGAGAAGTATCTCGGGTGAGACGGCATGGCACCTGCGGCGCGGATCAAATCGAAGTCGGAATAGGAATGATCTGCAGTCTGTTTGTTTGCCGATTTTTTCATTTAATGCAAAATGGGGAGCCATTTTCAGCAGCAAGTGTGATGGATTACATGCAGCCCGGTGGGTATAGTATACATATCTGGAACGAACTGAAACAGGAGGTGATCAGTATGCTGACATTGTTTTTCATGATCTTTCTTCTTTTGGGAATCGTCCGGATCGGACTGAGATTTGCATGGGGAACAACAAAGTTTCTGTTTGGACTTGGGTTGTTCTGGTTCTGCCCGCTGCTGTTTGTTCTGGCAGTTCTGTTTGGGGCGTTTCATCATCTGTGGATTCCGATTCTGATTGTCGCGATTCTCTGCGGAAAGAGTTTTCGGTCGATATAAGAGAAGATCGGTTTTTTGACAAGGCAAATCATGGCAG